>JAQCIA010000386.1 GCA_027620105.1 Verrucomicrobiota bacterium
TTGGCGCGGGCGCCACGGGCGGCGGCGTGGGCTAGAATTTCGCGAGCAGCGAGAAGCTGGGAAACTTGCAGTAGGCCAAAAAAGAGCAGCGCCGTGACGGCGATGGCGACACAGGATTCGATCAGGGACTGCCCCGACCGGGGGTTCCGGCGCGCAACCGGATCAGTTGCCGGACCCGGTGGGACCGAGATCCTTGAGCCACTGTTCCGACTCGGTGTCGACGGCTGAGCTCGCGGCACTGGAATCCCCTCCGAGTTCATTGACGGCACCACTCATTTTCTGTCGGATCGTGTCGCCGAACACGCCAAAGATGGCGATGGCGGCAACGGCGATGATGACGACAATGATGATGTATTCCACCATCGTCTGGCCGCTTTTGCGTTGCGACTGCTTCATAGGTTCTCCTGTCCGTGCCATCACGGATAGTCCGAGGCCACCAGTTCCACTGTCCGACTGCCCTGCTCGCGCACGGCAACCATGAGCACGGCGAGAACGGCTACACACGTGAGCATGATCAGGGTGATCAGTACGTATTCCAGCATGGCCTGCCCCTTGCGACGGCATCCACGCCAGTTCCGCGACCGCGCACGCGGCACCGCCCCGCATCTGCTCATCATGCTACAGGCTAACACCTTGACGATGTTCTGTAAATCTCTATCATGATATCTGGATAACGCAGGCGTACGGGTTTTATTGTAACCGAGATGGGGTCGGTGTACGGATTCGCGTGAGTCCCCGGGTGGCCGCAGCGCTTGGCGGACCCGGTACCGTCAGGGGAGGCATGGGACTCCCGGCAGGCACGACGCGAATCATGACAAACATCGACATACCTGGGTTTGAGATCGTCGAGAAAGTTGGCGCCGGCGGCATGGCCACCGTCTGGAAGGCGCGACAGCTATCGCTCAATCGCGACGTTGCGATCAAGATCCTGTTCTCGAAGTTCGCGTCGGACCCCGCGGACATCCTGCGCTTTCAAAACGAGGCCCAGGCGGCGGCGCGCCTCAAGCATCCGGGCATCGTGCAGGTGTACGATGCCAACGCCCAGGGCGGGCTCTACTACTTCATCATGGAGTACGTTGCCGGATACACGGTGGCGGAATGGATCAAGCGCAAGGGGCGGCTCTCCATCAAGGATGCACTGCTGGTCACGCACTGCGTTGTGGATGCGCTCCAGTATGCCTGGAACGCGGCGGGCATCATTCACTGCGACGTCAAACCCGACAACATCCTGGTGGACTCCGATGGGACGGTGAAAGTCTCGGACCTTGGGCTAGCCCGCACCCTGAGTCACCTGATCGTGGAAACCGCACCGGACGAAATCATGGGCACGCCCGCCTACATTTCGCCCGAGCAGGCGATGGGCGAGGCGGAGATCAACTATCGGGCGGACATCTACAGCCTGGGCGCGACGCTATATCACATGGTGACGGGCATTGTTCCCTTCGGCGATTATACGGCGGACGAAATTCTTGAGCTGCAGGTGAGCGGCCATCTTCCGGATCCGTGCGACGTGAATCCCGAGATTCCGCAGCAAGTGGCCTGGCTGATTGAGAAAATGATGTGCAAGGATCCGGCGGGGCGACAGGACTCTTGGGAGGCCGTCCGGCAGGATATTGAGCGCGTCAGAAAGGCGAGGCGGCCAGTCGGGGAAGTGCTGCCGGAAGGCGTCAGCACGGTGCTGCGCAGCGTGAATCGGGCGCGCGCCGCCATGCCCGGCGTTAATTTGCTGCGAACGGCACCGGCATCACCGGTGGCTGTGGCGGTGCGTCGGGCGGTGCTCGTGGGCTGTGTGCTTGGTGCCTATCTCATTTTCAACGCGGCGCGCCAGGGAACTCTGAATAACTGGCTGTCGCCGTTCGGGATCCAGATTGGCTCCCCCCAGACGCAAGAGGCACCGGAACCGCTCGACCTGGTGGTGGATGTCGCCTGGGACGACGACTATGCCAAAGCGATGACCTGGATTGCAGCCAATCCGACACGTTATGACGAAGGCATGGCGATGCTCATGCGCGTGGTGGAGGGTGCGTCGGGGACTGAGTATGCGGAGAAGGCGCTGGCAAGGGTTGGTGCGCTGCGGTCGGAGAAGGAGAAGCAGATGACCGCTGCACTCGCGCGCCTGGCGCAGTTCGCGGCACCGCTGGCAGATGCGGGACGCTTTGATGAGGCGATCGCGCTGTATGCGGACTATGCTGGCGAATGGCGTGTGGAAACGGAGGTCGAACGGGCCCGGCAGGTTGATGAATTCCGACGGATGGCACACGACGCCATACCCAAGCCCATGCGACCAATGGAAGCGGTGTTGGACGACGTGGCGGGCGCCGTCTATCGCGGGCAGCGCGCTCAAGCCATGCGCGCGCTGGATGAAGCGGTGAAAGATCCCGGATTGGCCGAGCAGCGGGCCGATCTGGAGTCACTGCGCGCCGAACTCGCGGGTGCGTATGCGGCCGATCAACGCATTCTGGATTCATTCGTCCGGCAAAAAGGCGAGCAGTTGACGATTCAGTTACGGTCTGGACCACGTGCGCTCAAGGTGCGTGACGTTCGCAACGGTCGCGTCGTGGCGGCAGTGGGGGATGTCTCTGGTGATTTAGGGGCGCAGGGCACGATCGAGTTTGATGTGCAATTCTTGAAGTATCCCGAGCGATTCAAGCGGTT
>JAQCIA010000387.1 GCA_027620105.1 Verrucomicrobiota bacterium
CAGGATGACTCAGGCGAAAACAGGCTAAAATGGCCCAAAGCCATTAGGAAAAAGGCCGGACGAGGCTTGGACGCGTGCGTTGTGGTCTGTTAGCGTGCCTGTTCATTTTTGGAAGCGGAAATTCGAGGTGGAACGGGAGCATGGTGAGCAAATTTACAGCTGGACTGAATGCCGAGCAAAGCAGGGCGGTGGTGACCACGGAAGGGCCCTTGCTTGTGCTGGCCGGCGCGGGTACGGGCAAGACGCGGGTGATCACGCATCGCATCGGGCACATGCTGGCGCAGGGCGTGCCCGCCCGACATGTGCTGGCCATGACCTTTACGAACAAGGCAGCCGGCGAAATGAAAGAGCGTATTGCCGGGCTTGTCGCGCGTCAGGCCGCAGCGGAGCTGACGGTCGGTACCTTTCATGCATTCTGCGTCAAGGCCCTGCGCCAGTATGCGGACCGGATTGGCATTCGGCGTGATTTTGCCATTTGCGACGGGGATGACCAGTTGCTGGCGATCAAGCAGGCGCAACGCGAATTGCAAATTCCGGAAACCACGATGCAACCGCGGATGTGCCAAAGCCGCGTATCTTTGCTCAAAAACCGGCTGGTTGCGCCGGAGGCCTGTCTCGACTCGGACGACGCGTGGGAGGTGGATATCGGGCGGGTCTACGAACGGTACGACAAGAGTCTGCGCGTGCGGGGCATGCTCGATTTTGACGACCTGCTGCTTTCCCTTGTCCGGCTGTTGCAGGACAAGGCCATGTTGCAGACGTTTCGCGAACGCTATCGCTACCTGTGCGTTGATGAGTATCAGGACACCAACGGTCCGCAGTATGAAATTGTGCGCAGCATCGGCGGGGCGCATCGCAACGTCTGCGTGGTGGGCGACGATGACCAGTCGATTTACGGGTGGCGCGGTGCCGACATCTCCAAGATCCTGAATTTTGAGAAAGATTTTCCGAATGCGACGGTTGTGCGACTGGAGACGAATTATCGTTCCACCGTCGAGATCTTGAACGGCGCGAATGCGGTGATTCGGAACAATCCCGCCCGGCATGCCAAGACATTGCGCTCGGCGCTGGGGAACGGGCAGGCCATTTCCATTCGCAAGCTGCGCGATGAAACGCAGGAGGCGCAGTTCGTGGTGGAGGAGATCGTCAAGCGCGTGCGCGAGCATCAGACGCCGCTCCGTGATCTGGCGATTCTGTTTCGCACGGCGGTGCAACCGCGTGCATTCGAACTGCAGCTTCGGCAATTCGGCGTGCCTTATGTGCTGGTGGGGGGGATGTCGTTCTTCGACCGCAAGGAGGTTCGCGACGTGCTGGCGTATCTCAAGCTTGTCGCGAACCCAGCGGACGAGTTGTCGCTGTTGCGCGTGATCAACACGCCACCCCGCGGGATCGGGGACACGTCCATTGAAAAGTTTCTTGCCGTGGCGGCGGCGCAGGGGCTGCCGCTGGCGGATGTGATTCAGCGCAGTGAAGCGTTTCCGGCAATTCCGGCGACGGCGGCCGCCGCGGCGAATCGGCTGCTGGCGACGCTGGCGACCTTGCGCGGCTTGCAAGATGGCAAGGATCTGGTGACGTTGGTGCGTGAAGTCGTGGCGGCCGTGTCGTACGCAGAGGAGGTGCAGCGGTGCTATCCGGATCCGGTGA
This sequence comes from Verrucomicrobiota bacterium, assembly GCA_027620105.1. Classification (GTDB taxonomy): domain Bacteria; phylum Verrucomicrobiota; class Kiritimatiellia; order UBA8416; family JAIOPI01; genus JAIOPI01. The sequence continues at coordinate 1,645 of JAQCIA010000387.1, forward strand.
TGCGGGCCAAGCGTTGGGAGGGTGTTAGCGAGTTGATGAACATGGCCGAGGTGCATGCACGTCAGCGCAAGGATGCCACGCTCGGCACGTTTCTCGAGGATGTGACGCTCAATGCCAATGATCAGGAGGACGCGGATTCGCAGGGGGAGAACAAGTTGACCCTGATGACCTTGCACTCCGCGAAGGGCCTGGAGTTTGGTGAGGTCTATCTGGTCGGGATGGAAGAGGGGCTGCTGCCGCATGCGAAATCGCTGGAAGATGGCAACGTGGAGGAAGAGCGGCGGCTGGCCTATGTGGGGATCACGCGGGCGAAACAGCGCTTAACCCTGACCTTTGTGGAAAGTCGCGCACGCTACGGGCAACGCGTGGCGGTTGTGCCCTCCCGCTTCGTCTACGAAGTGCAGGGACTGCAGGCTCCGACGGCGTCGCCGACAAGGAGCAAGCCCGTGGCAGTGGCGAAAGTGGCCGCCAAGGCAACCAAACGGCGCAAGGCGAAGACGCCAACCAAGCCTTGATGGGCGGAGGCCGTCTCGCCGAATCTCACCACGGCGGGTAAATCTCGCCCATTCGCGCAGGCCGCAGGGGCGGGATGCGACTATTTGGCAGAGGGGAGAGCGGCTTTGGCGGCAGCGAGCAGCACCTCGGGCGCAAGGCGGACTTCGTAGTTCGGGTTGGCGTGGGAGAAGGCGATCTTGCCATCCGTGCCAACGAGAAAGACAGCCGGGACCGGGAGCAGATGGTGGATCTCTCCGGAGGCGGCTTCGAGATCGATGTTGTAGCCCTTGTATTTTTCGATGGTTGCGTCGTCGACACGGAAGGCGATGCCGAACGCCAGTGCGGCCTGCATCGCGTGGTCGGAGAGCAATGTGTAGGAGAGATCGAGCGTTTCATCGCTCTTCGCGAGTTCCGCGGGGCGATCCGGGCTGACCGCGATGATCTGATAGCCTAGTAGAACGATTCCCTAATAGTGTTGCAATACGGCGGTTTTGATCGTAGCCTTCCTCCCATC
>JAQCIA010000388.1 GCA_027620105.1 Verrucomicrobiota bacterium
GGCGCCCACGCAGGTACTCGTCGTCACTGAGCATGTCTTCAAACAGGCCCAGCGCGATGAGGCCGATGTCATCCAGGGCATCTTCAACGAGTTTGCGATAGCGCGGCTCATAAATATGCAGCGGCAGGAGGGTGTGCGGAAACAGCACGCAATCCGGCAGCGGGAAGACGGGCACTGGGCGCCGGAAATCGATGGTCAGCACTTCCTGAATGTTTTGTATGCGCATGATTGACCCAGAGCAGTGTAGCGCGCCGTTGCACGGATGAAAAGCAGTTGTGCGTTTGCGGGCGTCCGGGGATATTGTGGATGCGGAGCGTGAAGGGGGCTGCGGCATCTTTGGATTGCTGCGGTGGCGTCCGGTCGGTAAAATAGAAACACTGGCGGCAACGATTTCAGGCGCAAGCAAATTTCGAATCAAGACGGAACGCGAACATGCATGATCGTATCCTGCTCGTCGATGACTCCACGGAAAGCCTTCAGCTTTTGGAAGTGATTCTGCGCAAGTCACTCGACGCCGTGGAAATCGAAAGCGTCACCAACGGTGATGACGCGCTGGCGGCGGCAAGACGCGGCCCGTTCGATTTGGTCCTGCTGGACGCCAAAATGCCGGGCATGTCGGGTTTTGACGTCTGCCGCAGGCTGAAGGCGGACCCGGCCACGCGCAACATCCCCGTGCTCATGATTTCGGGGGTTATGGTGGATCCGGCGCACAGGCTCAACGGCCTGCAATGCGGGGCCGAGGGCTATGTGTGCAAGCCGTTTGAGCGGGACGAACTGGTGGCGCAGGTGAAAATGCTCCTGCGCATGAAGCGCTATGAGGACCGCCTGCGGCGTCAGGAGGAATTGCTGGAGAGCGAACTCGCCGAACGTACGGCGACCTTGCGCGCGAATGAAGAGCAGTTGCGCCTGCTGTTCGATCACTCGCCGGATGCCATGTTCGTCGAGGATCTGAACGGCACCGTGCTGGATGTGAATGCCGCGGCTTGTAAGCTGCATGGGCTGGAACGCGCGGCGCTGCTCGGGCGAAATCTGCTGGATCTGATGCCCGCGAACATGCGCGCCAAGGTGGCTTCTGATGTTTCGCGCTGGCAGACCGCGCAGATGGAAACCTACGAGGGCAGCAGCGTCACCCGCGACGGACGCAGCATTCCGGTCGAGATTCGGGCGACTCACATACGGTACCACGGCAGCCAGGCACTGCTTGTTCACGTGCGCGACATCACGGATCGCAAGCAGATGGAGCAGCAGTTGCGGCGCACGGAGAATCTGGAGTCGGTGGGGGTGCTGGCCGGCGGCATTGCCCACGACTTCAACAATCTGCTGACGGGCGTGCTCGGCAACATCACCTATGCCAAGACGGAGGTAAACACGCGTGAGGCACTTCTGGAGGTGTTGGGTGAAGCAGAGCGGGCAGCCTTGCGTGCGAAATCACTGACGCAGCAACTACTGACATTTGCCAAGGGCGGCACGCCGGTGCGCAAAGTGGCCTCGATTGCCGAGTTGCTCGAAGAGACGGTGCACTTCGTGCTGGCCGGTTCGAAATCCACGTATCGTCTGCAGATTGCGCCCGACATCAGGAACGTGATTATGGATGGCGGGCAGATCAGCCAGGTGGTGGAGAACATCGTCATCAACGCGGATCAGGCAATGGTCCGTGGCGGGACGATTACGATCACGGTTGAGAACGCCGTCTATGATGCCGACACGGGGGCCAAGGTGGGATTGCGGCCCGGATGCTATGTGAAAGTGGACATCTGCGATCAGGGCATTGGGATGCCGGCGGACGTCATGGCCAAGATTTTTGATCCGTACTACACGACCAAGTCAGGAGGCAGCGGTCTGGGGCTGGCGGTTTCGCATTCGATCGTTACGAAGCATGAAGGCCTGATTGCCGTGACCTCGGAGTTGGGTGTGGGCACCACCTTCACCATGCACCTGCCGGCCACGGCCGCGGAGGTTCCGCGCGATATGGTGGAGCGCGGCGATGCCATCCGGCGCGGTGGCGGACGGATTCTGGTCTTGGATGACGAGGATTTCATTCGGACGTTGCTGGTGCGGATGTTGGTGGCACTGGGCTATGAGGCCGTGGCGGTGGCGGATGGTAAGGTCGTGCTGGCGGAGTACCGGAGGGCCATGGAAACGCATCGTCCGTTTGACGCGGTGCTTCTCGATCTGACCATTCCGGGTGGGATGGGTGGAGAGGAGACGATCGCAGAACTATTGAAAATCGATCCCGCGGTTGTGGCGATTGTCTCCAGTGGCTACGCGCTGGAAGCGGTGTTTTCCGAGTTTGCCAAGCATGGCTTCAGCGGCGAGATCGCGAAGCCATACGACATGAAGGCGTTGGGAGCGGTGCTGGCGGACCTGATAGGCAAGCCTGACGCAGGTTCCGGATATGCCTAGAAGCCCGCGCCCGGGGGCGCGGGCCACGGGAAGCCATGCGGCCTGCGACGGGACCAGCCGCTGCTCAGTTGGACTTGCGGCCTGCGACGCCCTTGGTCTTCGCCGAAATGCCCTTGCCCGAAGACTTCGGACGCAGCGCCCGCACCGCCTGGCCAGCGCGCCACATTTCCGATTCGCCGAGCGCGGTCAGTTCCTTGTCCAGGAGCTGCTTGTAGTTTCGCTTGCCGCAGGTT
>JAQCIA010000389.1 GCA_027620105.1 Verrucomicrobiota bacterium
TTGAGTCGCAGAGCCTGCAATTGCAGGCGATTCAGATCGAGCAGCGACTGACAGAGCACGTCCAGTGTGGCGGTGGCGCTGGTCGCGACATTGAGGGACTGGGCGGACGTTTCATCGCCGTCATTGGGCCGTGACTTCTTCAAGTTCGTGAGTGCCGCGTCGAGGCGCTGCAACGGGTCGCGCATGTCGTGCACCACGAGGTGGGTCAGGCTATCGCGGAGCGATTGCACGCCGCGGAGTTTTTCATTGTCTTCCAGCAGGCGGTCGTAGAGGCGTTTGATGCGGATGGAATTGCGTACCCGAAATTGCAGATCCTCAAAATCAACCGGTTTGGTCACAAAGTCATTGGCGCCGGCCGCGATGCCCCGCAGGCGGTCCGCGCGGTCACTGAGTGCGGTGATCAGCAGGACCGGTATGTGGGCGGTGGCGGGCGCGGCCTTGAGTCTGCGGCAGGCTTCGATGCCGTCGATGCCGGGCATCATCACGTCCAGCAGGATGGCATCGGGCGGCGTCTGGTGGCAGGCGTCCAGCGCATCCTGCCCGTGCTCAGACGTGCGCACGGTGAAGCCCTGGTTGCGCAGGGATTCGGATAGCAACTCGCGATGGAGGGGGTCGTCATCGGCCACGAGGATGTCGCCGATGCTATCCACAACCGCGAGGGACGGGCGCGGGCTGTCCGGCGTGATTTGCATGCGCCACTGTAATAGAATCTTTCCGGCTCCGCGACAACGTCGAAAACAGGGGCGAGACGCCTTTTTGAATGATTGCCGCACGCGGTGCGAAGACGGCATTACGAAATCCCACCGTGGCGCGTGCGCGCTTCAGGTGGCGGATGGCGCATTCGGCAGTGTGACGCGCACGGTTGTGGTGTCTGGTTGCGAGACGTCCACGTGAATCGTCCCGCCGTGGGTCTCTGTGATGCGGCGGGACAGGTACAGGCCCAGGCCGGCGCCATGCGGTTTTCCGAACGTGGCGTGTTGCGTGAACAGGCGTGCATGCATGGGGGCCGGCATGGCGCCTGAATTCGCGATGGTGATCGTGATCGCGTGCCGTGTGGAAATTGCGATCACGATCGGTTCGCCGTGCGGCGTGGCTTCGAGGGCGTTTTTGATCAGGTTCAATAAGAGGGCTGTGATCAGCAGCGCGTCGCCGGAAAGGCTGACCGCGGAGTCGGCCGCGGGTGGCGCGCCATCGATACGGATTTGCACGTCGCAGCGCTGTGAGCGGATCAGAACGCCAAGGCGTTCGGTCACCTCTCCCAGAATCTGCATGAGGTCAATGTGGTCGGGCTTCAGAACGAAGGTTCCGGCCTCGATGGCGGCAACGCGATGCGCCAGGTCGATGATGCCCAGCATGCGGCGACCGGCATGGCGTATGGTCCCGAGGTACTTTTTCTGGTCGTCCGTGCAGGCGAAGCTGGGCTCGAACAGCAGGTCCACGGCCTGCAGTATCAGGCTGAGCGGCGCCTTGAGGTCATGGCGCGCGATGCGCTCCACGTGGTCACGCAGTGCGATTTCCTCCTGCAGGCGGGCAAGGCGCTGCTCCGGTGAAGTTGGGTCAGACGCCGGCAGGTGGGCGCTGGATTCCCCATTGGACTGTGTCAACATGGTTAAAGATGAGAGTGGCGTCTCGGTGCGGGATTGTCACGCGGTTTTCGAGGCGGGGCGGGTGAACGGCATCATTACCGTCTGCACCGTGGAAACGGACGCCAAGCAGCCGGCCTACATTGCGGGCAAGGGTGGCGTGGACCGGGTGCTACGCGATGCCGGCGATCTGAACCGGTTCGCCATGCTGGCTGGCGCGTGTGCCGGGGTTATTGCACCGAGACAATGCGGTAGGTCGTGGGCAGGCCCCCCGCCTTGGCGGACCAGCGTTGCCCAGCGAGCTTGCCCATCAGGGCCTGGCCCAATGGCGATTTTGGCGTGAGCACCACGATGTTCCCCTGCGCATCTTCAATTTCCAGCCCGCCGCTGCGGGGGCCGATGAAATACAAGGCGCGCACACCATCGACATCCAGTGCCACGAGCGCGGTCAGGTCGATGGTTTCGTCTGCGGCATAGTCGTGCAACTGCAGTCCAGCGTAGATGGCAATCGCGTCGGCCAGTTCACGGGCCTGGCGGGATTGACCATCCGCGAGGTAGCTGGCTTCCAGGCTGCGGGTGTCGTACTTGTTTTCGGCTTTGTTGCTGGCATCCGTCGCCTCGGCGTGGGATGCCTTCGCCGCCGCGTGCAATGTCTGCAGTGACGCGTTTAGCCTTTGCACAATCCGTGTCAGGAGTTCGGCCTTGTGCATGTCACCCTCCGGCGAAGACGGGGCGAAAGCCGGCTTCGGTGAGTATGCGGGCAACTTCGTCGCGCTTGTCGCCTTGCAGTTCAATGCGGCCTTCCTTGACCGTGCCGCCCGTCCCGCAGGTTTTCTGCATCTTTTTCGCGAGTTGTGTTTTTTCGGGAAGCCCGATCCCCGTGAAGTTCGTGACCACCGTCACGGTCTTGCCGCCGCGGTGTGCGGTCTGGCGTATGATGTCGACCCGGCCACGGTCTCTGGGGGCGACAGGCTTGGGGGCGTCGGCGGGACCGGGCGGGAGGCCGTTGCTGCTCAGCGAGGCGAACGGGTTGGCGTCGGCGGG
>JAQCIA010000390.1 GCA_027620105.1 Verrucomicrobiota bacterium
TGTGACCAGAATCTTCATGGTGCCGCGGCAGAGGATGCGTCGCCGCTTTCCAGCGCCTGAATTCGTTTTTCCAGTTCTTGAACGCGCTTCTTCAATTCCGGCAACCGCATCGTGTGCGCATGAATGCCCGCATACTTGTCCGCTGGCATGGCCGGCATGCCCATCACATACGTCCCCGCGGGTATCCCCTTCGTGATCCCGGCCCGCCCGCCGGCAATCACCTTGTCGTGCACGGTCAGGTGCCCGGCAACCCCCGCCTGCCCCCCCAACTGCACATGCGCGCCGATCACCGCGCTGCCGGCGATGCCCACCTGCGCCGCCAGCGCTGAATGCTCGCCAATCTGTACGTTGTGCGCGACCTGGACGAGGTTGTCGATCTTCACGCCGCGACTGATCACCGTCTTCCCGAACCGCGCACGATCAACCGTCGTCCCCGCCCCGATTTCAACATCATCGCCGATGATCACCGTGCCCAGCTGCGGAATCTTGGTCCACTGCCCATTCTCCGGCACGTAACCAAAGCCATCACTGCCAATCACCGCACCGTTGTGCAGAATCACGCGATTGCCGATGGTCACCCGCTCCCGGATGCTCACCAGTGGATACAGCCGACAATCCTCGCCAACTCGCGTCTCATGCCCCACATAGACGTGCGCACCAATCACCGTACGCGCGCCAATCACCGCCCCGGGTTCAATCACGCAATAGGGGCCAAGGCACACCCCGTCGCCTAGCGATGCATCCGCTGCGACAATCGCCGTGGGATGTACCCCTCTTTCCGGTTGCGGTGCCGGTGGCGCCAGCCATACGACCGCCCGCATGAAGGCCTGGTCCGGATTCTTCACGCGCACCAGCGTGGCCGGACAACTGCCGGCGAAATCCTCGCCCACCAGCACGGCCGAGGCGCGCGTTTTGGCTGCTTCCCCCGCGTACTTGGGGCTGGCGAGAAACGACAGATCGCCCGCCTGTGCATCCTGCAGCGCGGCCACACCCTGAATGCGCACGGCGCTGTCGCCTTCCACATGCCCATCCACGGCCGCCGCTATCTCCTGAAGAGACCTGACAATCATGTCCATCCGTCAATCCCCACCATGCGCACCCGTAACCCGCGACCTGGCGCCACTACCGTGCCGGTTCTTTTTTCACCAGTTCCAGAACCGCCGCCGTAATATCGGACTTGTCCGTGCGATACAGCACCGTCCCAAACGCGCCCTGTCCGGCGTTCTCCAGATTCACCACCACGGTATACCCCTCTTTTTCCGCGTAGGTTTTGATCACACCACGAATTTTCTCAACAATCCGCTCGCGCAACCGCCGTCCCTGATCCATGAGTTCTTTCTGCCGCTGCATCTGCACATCCTGAATCTCACGCTCGTATTCGCGCAGGGCCACGTATTTCGCTTCCACGGTCTTGAGCTTTTCCGCGCGCACGTCGTCGCTGAGGGCCGAGTTGCTCGATTCGTCGCGCGCGAGTTCAAAGGCCTGCTTGTGCACATCCCGCGCCGCCAGCATGTCGCGCCGTTCCGCCTCAAACTGCTCGCGCTGCTTCTCGAGCACCGCCTCGGCCGGCGCCGTGTCCGGATGCGCTTTCAACAATTGCTCGAGCTGCACCACGCCAATCCGATCACCCGCCGCCTGCGTGCTTGCCGCGGAAATCGCCAACATGCCCGCACTCATCATCACTGCCAGAATCGTCTTCATCGCCGACCTTCCTTTAGCTCGCCATGCATTTGCGGCGCCATGCCGCGTTCACTCGAATCCGATCCAGAATGTCCACGTATCCGTATCCGTCAACTCGCTGTCCTTCTCCACGGACCAGGCCCGATCAATTCGAATCGGAAAGCCAGGCAAGTCAAAACGAATGCCCACCCCCGCGCCACTGGCGAGGTTGTTCAACTCAAACTCGTAGGCGTCCCGCCACACGTTACCAATGTCGTAGAACGCCGCCAGACGCAGCGCGGACACGATTGGAATGGCATACTCGACACTCGCCAGCGCCAGACTCTTGCCGCCCACGGGGCGATGCTCCACCACATTGCCGGACGCATCGGTGCGCACCACCTTCGGCCCCACGTCGCGGTAGTCATACCCGCGCACCGTCCGCCCACCCCCGATGAACAGCAAGTCGCTGATCGACACGTCATCTGTGTCGCCGTATGAATCCACCACTTCCCACCGCGTCCGCGCACTGAGCGTATGCTTGAACCACAGGGTCTGGTAGTGCGCCGCATTGGCGGACAGTTCGTAAATATCCGTATCAAACCCGAAGGGGCCACCCGAAAGGTCCGCGGACACCGACACCTTCTGCCCGCGTGTCGGCACGAAGGGACTGTTGCGCGTATCGTGCGTCAGACGCAGCCCCGCCGTGCTCTTGATGCTGTCTTCATCGCGCGTGAAGAAGTAGGACTCCGTCGGGTCGTCCGCGTAAAAATACTCGTTGGTGTCGGCCACATTCTGAATCTCACGGTTTTCGATACGATACTGCATCTGGAGGCGATTCGGTCCCGGCAGGGGTTTCGTGAGGCTGATCGCCGTGCCGAGCCGCCGCTCATCGTAATCGTCGAAGTCAACGTCCGTCAGGTAGACCTCCACCCCCAGGGACAGCTTGCGATCAAGAAACCACGG
>JAQCIA010000391.1 GCA_027620105.1 Verrucomicrobiota bacterium
TGGCCTTGCGGCGGCTCGGCGCGAAGTCGGTGACCGCGCTGGTGGTGCCCAATCGCGAGGTGGCGTGGCAGATCCTGGCACTGAATACGGAGAAGGCGCACAACCTGCGCGAAAAATCGCTGGAGGTGATCCGCATCTATCGCGGCCTGATCGACGAGGACGCGACGCGCGTCGAATCCGGTTTTTCGTTCTACCTGGAGGAAGCCGCGTTCGTCACCATGGGGATCTGCTACGAGAACAACGCGAAATTTGCCGGCGGGGCGTACAACTCGATCGTCAAGCGGTTGGAGAAATTTTCAGCCGAGCCGATCTCGAAGGCGCTGAAGGTGCATGAGAAGCATGCCGAGCTGCTGCAGGAGTTGGATGCGCGGGTGGCGGAGGTGATGAAGAAGTTGAAGGACAAGGGATTCGTGAGCCCGTACCTGCGCGCGTTCGTCGTGGCGCGCATCAATCCGCTGCGCTGGATCCAGGGCGAGCCGCCGGCGCTGGAAGAAGTGCTGAAGACCATGACCGGGCGGGCGGTGAAATTCAACACCGAGAAAATCAAGCAGGCGGACCTGGCGTCGACCGGCGGGGCGGCCGACGACGCGGAGTGAAGTAGAGTGCCTGCATGGCACTTAAGGCGACGATTTTCAAGGCCAGCCTGCAGGTTTCGGACATGGACCGGAACTACTACGGCGAACATGCGCTGACGCTGGCGCGACATCCTTCCGAAACCGATGAGCGCATGATGATGCGCGTGCTGGCGTTCGCGCTGAATGCGCATGAACATCTTGCGTTCGGGAAGGGATTGTCGGATATGGATGAGCCTGATTTATGGCAGAAGGACCTGACTGGCCAGATCGTGCACTGGATCGATGTGGGTCAACCGGATGAGAAGCGCTTGATCCGCGCCAGCGGAAAGGCGGACCGGGTGACGGTGTACGCCTACGGCAGAGGGACGGACCTGTGGTGGGAGGCGAGCGCCGGGCGACTAGGGCGTGCGAGGAATCTGGCGGTGTGGCGAGTGCCCGCGGACGCCAGTGAATCCGTTGGGAGACTTGCGGAGCGTGCCATGCAGTTGCAATGCATGATTCAGGAAGGGCAGGTGTGGTTCAGCAGTGCGGTGGATTCGGTGCAGGTGGAATTGGACGTACTTCAGCCAGGAACGGGGCGGTCAAGCTGATTTCGTGGTTGCCCAGGAGTCCCTGAGACTCACCGTCCGATTGAATGTTGCGGCATCCTTCTGGTCGACGATAAAGTAGCCGTGGCGCTCGAACTGAATCGGCTGCTCTGCCAGTGAGTCCTGCAGCGCGGGCTCGAGAAACGCGGTGACCAATTTCTTCGAGTCCGGATTCAAATGCTCCGCACTTTCAGGAAGCGGCATGTTGAACAGTCTGTCGTATAGGCAGACCTGCGCAGATATGGCGTGACGGGCGCTGACCCAATGAATATTCCCCTTCACCTTGTAGTTATCCGCCCCAGCCGTCCCTGACTTCGAATCCGCGTGGTAGACGCACCTCACCGTATCCGTCGCCTTGTCGTACCCCGTGCACTTGACCACATACCCATAGCGCAAGCGCACCGTGTTTCCAGGGAACAAACGGAAGTACCCCTTCGCGGGCGCCTCCTGGTAGTCCTCCCGCTCGATCCATAGTTCGCCGGAAAACGGCACCTCACGTTTTCCCCAGTCGGGTTTCTGCGGGTGGTTGGGAACGAGGCACATCTCCTCCTGCCCTTGCGGATAATTCTCGATCACCAGCTTCACCGGATCCAACACCGCCATCCGCCGCGGAGCGACCTCGTTCAGGTGCTCGCGCATGCAATCCTCTAGCGTCGAGAAGTCGATGGTCTGGTTGGCTTTGGACACGCCAATGCGCTCGGCGAACGTGCGAAAACCCTCCGCCGTATAACCGCGTCGCCGCGCCCCGGCCAGGGTCGGCATGCGCGGATCGTCCCAGCCATCCACATGGCCTTCCTCGACGAGCTGGAGGAGTTTGCGCTTGGACAGGACGACGTGCGTCAGGTTGACGCGCGCGAACTCGATCTGCTGGGGCAGGGGACGCTTCAGCATTCCGCCATCGGCGAGCTTGTTCAGCAGCCAGTCGTAGAACGGCCGCTGGTCCTCGAACTCCAATGTGCACAATGAGTGGGTTATGCCCTCGACCGCATCCTCGATCGGATGCGCGTAGGTGTACATCGGGTAGATGCACCACTTGTCCCCGGTGCGGTGGTGGGTCCCGCGCTTGATCCGGTACAGGGTCGGGTCGCGCATGTTGATGTTGGGCGAGGCCATGTCGATCTTCGCGCGCAGCACATGCGCCCCATCCGCGTGCTGTCCGTCCCGCATCTCGCGAAACAGCGCCAGGTTGTCGTCGATCTTCCGCTCGCGGTCAGGACTGTTGTTCCCCGGCTCGGTAAAGCTGCCGCGGTTGAGCTGCACCTGCTCGGCCGACTGGCTGTCCACGTAGGCATGGCCCTCGGAAATCAGCAGTTCCGCCGCCCGGTACATGAAATCGAAGTAGTCCGAGGCGTACAAGGCCGTGCCGTAGTCGTACCCGAGCCATTTCACCATCTCGAGGATGGATTCGACGTATTCCTTTTCCTCCTTCTCCGGATTGGTGTCGTCGAAGCGCAGGTTTCA
>JAQCIA010000392.1 GCA_027620105.1 Verrucomicrobiota bacterium
CACCAACCTTTCAAAGACGACAAGATAGGTAGATTAGTCGTAACTGCTCAGGTCGATTCCCGACAGGATTCACAGGATGAACAGGGTTTCTGCGGAGCGGTGGGCGCCGGGATGACGTGTGCGGTGGATTATCGGTGAGCGGCGTGCGGCGCAGCCGATGCGGCTACGTGGTGTTGGCGAGCTGTGCACTTCCTGCGGTCGTCGGCACGAACGGGTTGCCGGCGAATACGCGGGCGATGGCGTCCATTGCTCCCAAGGCGTTCTTGCGAGCCGTGGAGATGTAGCTTCGAATGCGGCAGAAGGCGTGAGCGCCGGCTTCGCTACGGAACATGCCGGAGATCTTTTGCTGCACCTTCATCATGCGAATGTCTCGTTCGGCCAGGTTGTTGTCGAAGGGGACGCGGAAGTCGTACATGAACGCCAAGGCTTCCCGCCGGTGCTCATCGAGCCGTTCGAGCAAGTTCCTGGGCTTGGTCTTTTTGTGCCGCCCGCGTTTCTTTTCGGTAGGGGCGGGCGATGCGGATAAAGGGTTGGCGGCATAGCCGTCGTCCAGGATGCTCTGATAGCGGGCCTCGAAGTCTCGGATCCGGGCTTTCGTCAGATGGTCGGTGGTCGGTCTGAACTGAGCGACCGCGGCCTTGATGTCGAGCAGGCAGTCGATCATCGCGTCGGCCCAAGCCTGCTGGTGCTGCTCATGCACGAAGATTAGTTCGCGCAGATGATGCGCGTTGCACAGGCCGTGGGCGCATTCGTACCCGAAGTACGGCTTCCAGAAGTCGTGAATCGCCCGTCCGCCGAAATCGGGCAGAATGCCGATGGCCTCAAGGGCTTCGGTGCCGCGCTTGGGATGGATGTCGTAGTAGGTGGCGGTTGCCGTTGAGGCCGCATGCAGCCACCAGAGTTTCTTCTCCACCCGTGAGCCGCTCTCATCGAACTGCGCGACCGGGGCTTGAGCGATTCTCTCCTTGATCTGTTGGACGGGCTCATCGAGCCGCGCATGGCATTCGCCAATGAGGTTGGCCAGCGTGCCTTCGCTCATCGGGCAGTTAAAAAAGTCGCCCAGCAGTTCGCAGGTACGCTCGTAAGGCAGGAATTGATAGTTCTTGAGGTACACGGCCGCGGCCTTGACACCGGAGCCATATTGCACCGGGGCGTTGACCCCCTCGGGGAACGCCGCTTTGTTCAGGTGGCCGCAGGAGCAACGCTTCATCTCGGCCTGATGCTCGGCGACGATCAGCCGCAGGGGAGGCAGATCGTGGACCTGTCGTTTCTCGACGCCCTCGGGCGGGCAGGCTGCCAGCGAACGGCCGCAACGCTCACAGCGCTCAACCTGGTGCCGCTCGATACGATCGGGCTTCTCGACCATCGCGAGCGTCTGCCCTGCATGACCGGGTTGCCCGCCCGAGGGGCGTGCGCTCTTTTCCCGCAGGCTCTTGGGCGCAGGTTTTTGAAACCCATCGGTCGAAGGTGGCTTGCTGCTGTTGCGTGAGTTCTTGGCCAGTTGATCCTGGAGATGGCGGGCTTGCGCCTGCAAGTCCTCAACGCGTTGCTCCAAAGCGTGAATGCGCGCGTCCATTTCCAGTAGCGCCCGTACTACGGTCTCTTCCCCGGCGCGGTAAATGGTTTGAGCCTCTTCGCGCGTCAGCATGCGCACAACGCCCGGCGGAAGCCTTGGATCAGGGGATAGAGGTACACGTCCTTGACCGAAGCGCGGAGGCGATGGTCCCGGTCGTTGCGGGTGCGCCCCTGCGTCGAGCCCAGCCGCACCCAGTTGGCCGCCTGGTAGCAGGTGCCCTTAAAACGCTCGCGGTCCACGAAAGTTTCCAGCGCATGAATCGGATGTCCATATTTGCGCTCCCAGTCGGCGCGAATACGTCGAGCCAGACACGCCAGCAGGTGGCTGGCCAAGTGCGGCACGCTGACCCAAGGCAACACCAGAAAACGCGTGTTGTTGGTCAGCGACCCCAAGTTCGTCTCCCGTGCGCCGCGATCCCAGCCGATCCAGGCGTCGCGCGCCGCGCACTTCCACGCTGCCGAGCCGAACAGTGCGCAGCCCACCGGCCGTCCCGCGCAGTCGCGTACCAGATATCGCATGTTCTCGCCCACCGTGTTGCGGTGGCCCAAGTAGTGGTAGCGGCCCAGCAGGCAGTTGAACAACCGCAGGTCTTGCGAACCAGATTCGACGACACTCACGGCTAGAGGCCGCAGATCACGCAACGCACCGCAGATGGGCACAGTCGCATGATCCACCAAGGGTGCGTCGCGATTTCGCAACCCGTTGGACGACGATCGGCGACGATCCGGCAACTGGATGAAGCCGCCACGTTCCAGCTTCAGCAACAACGTGCGAGCGGCCATATCCTTGATGCGGCCGCGTGCGTTGCGCCAATCCCACAGACGGCAAAGCTCTTCGCTGAGTCGGGTTCTACCCCAGTCCCGATGTTCAGCCAAGAGCCCTCGGATCAGTCCGATATCCTCAGCCCTCAGTTCCCGGCCTTGTATTACCATGACCCCTGTCATGCTTCACACGGTACGCCATGATCGCGGCCGAGTCCAGCAGAAAAAGAATTTTTCTCGCTTGCCTTGACACGGGGGGGGGTAGAATATCGTCCTGTTGGTGG
>JAQCIA010000393.1 GCA_027620105.1 Verrucomicrobiota bacterium
TCGGGCAAGCCTGCACACAGGCCGGCGCCTCCCCGACCGCCAGTCGATTGCTGCACATATCGCATTTGCGGACGATGCCCTTGAACTTACTGAAGCGTGGCACATCGTAGGGACACGTCAGCATGCAGTATTTACATCCGATGCACTGATCGTCGAGATGGCGAACGATGCCCGTTACCGGATCCTTTTCGTAGGCGTTGACCGGACAGCCGGTCAGGCAGGCCGGGTTCGCGCAGTGATGGCAGGCCGTGGTGACCGTCTGTTGAAAGGGCGCTTCCGCCGTGCCACCGACGAGCAGGCCGGTGCTGCGCCATGTCTCTGTTTCCTCGAGTCCGTTGAGGTTGTGGCAGGCGACGACGCAAGCCTTGCATGCCGTGCATCGATCGAGATCGACTTCAAACGCGTACTGCTGTCCCGGCCCGGGGGGCGACGCCGGCATGAGCTCGGAGTAATAGCGCGCCTGCGCGGGCACCTTGCCCTGATCATGGCGCAGGGCATACCGCTCCACGGCCGACAGATTCTGTTGATCCCGCAGCGCGCTGGCGAGCAGATCGGACACGCTGACCGTCTGCGTAAACGTTGCGGCGGTCGCGATCATGCGGAAACCGAGCTCGCGCATCCCGTGCACGCGGTGCATCCGGCCGGCTCGCGTTCGAGCATGTCGAGCTTATCCAGTTCCTCGGGCTCCGGCAGCAGGACGAAGACGCCGCCGTCTTCGACTTTTACCGGGAATGTCTGGATCCGGTAGCCGGGATCGCTGAGTCCATCCCCGGTCTGCAGCGAGAAGGTTTTCTTGTGCATCGGGCAGGCGACTTTGGGCGTCCCGTTTTCATCGCCGAGGATACCGCGCGAAAGCACCATGTCCCGCTTGTGCGGGCAGAGATTCTGGCAGGCATACCATTCGTTGCGGCTGTCGAATTTGAAGACCGCAATCTGATGCTGACCGTAGCGGATTGCGGCGCCGCCATCGTGCGGCCAACCGGAGTCCTTACCGACGGGGATCCAGCGGGCCTTGCCGGGCTGCGGCACGTGGTCAGGCCGGGCCGCGGCGACATTCCCGTTGGCGGCTGGCCAGTCGGCGGGCCGCAGCTGTCCCCGCTCTTCCCGGTGGGTAATCGATGCGTCTTCGGCATCGCTGTTGGAGAAGTGGGTGAATTTTTTGCGTTTCTCGGGGCTCCTGACGACTTCGCGCCACTCGCATTGGTAGCTGCCCACCAGTCGCGCCATGTCCGCCTCAAGTTTCGCGCAGATCCCGAGTCGATCATCGATGATCACCTCGCGCAGATGGTCGATGCCTCCCTCCAGCTTGCCGAGCCAGACGGATGTGCGCGTCAGTTTGTCGGCCGTGCGGATGTAGTACATCAGGAAGCGGTCGATATAGCGGATGGCCGTTTCCTCCGACAGGTCGACAGCCAGCAGGTCGGCATGGCGCGGTTTGGTTCCGCCGTTACCGCAAACGTACAGGTTCCAGCCCTTCTCTGTGGCGATCAGCCCGAAATCCTTGGACTGGGCTTCGGCGCACTCGCGCGTGCACCCGGAAACGGCCGACTTGATCTTGTGCGGCGCCCGGACGCCTTTGTAGCGGTTTTCCACCCGGATCGCGAAACCGACGGCGTCCTGCACGCCGTAGCGGCACCAGGTCGTCCCCACGCAGCTCTTCACCGTGCGTAAGGCCTTGCCGTAGGCATGTCCGCTTTCAAAGCCGGCCGCAATCAGCATCTCCCATATTTCCGGCAACTGGTGTACGCGCGCGCCGAACAGGTCAATCCGCTGGCCGCCGGTGATTTTCGTGTACAGGTTGTAGCGCTTCGCCACGTTCCCGAGCGCAATCAGTTTGTCGGGCGTGATTTCCCCGCCGGGAACGCGCGGGACAACCGAGTAGAGTCCCTGGCGCTGGATATTCGCGAGGAAGCGGTCGTTGGTATCCTGAATCGTGTCGTGATTGACGATGTGGTCATTCCAAAGGCTCGCGAGGATGGAGGCAATGGCCGGCTTGCAGATTTCGCAACCATTGCCGCGGCCTTCCTGCTTCAGGACGTCGTCGAAAGACCGGTACTCCTTGATCTGGATGAGTTGGAACAACTCTTGCCGCGAATACGCGAAATGCTCGCAGAGATTGCGCACCGTCTTGCCGGCCTTCTGCATGGCAGCCATGAAGAGGTCCGTGACCAGCGGCAGGCAACCACCGCATCCCGTGCCCGCTTTGGTGCAGCGCTTGACATCGGCGATCGATTCCAGGTCGCCATCACGAATCGCCGCGCAGAGCGCGCCCTTGGTTATGTTGTTGCAGGAACAGACCTGCGATCCGTCCGGCAGGGCGTCGACGCCACCGAGCGCCGACGCCGCGCCCTGACTGCCGACGAGCTGGCCGGGCGCCACGGGCAGGGGCTCCCCACTCAGGCAATAAGCCTGCAAGAGCGCGTAGTCCGCCGCGTCTCCCACCAACATGCCGCCCAGCAGGCGTTGGCCGGGGGCATCGAAAATCAATTTCTTGTAAATACCGGCGAACGGGTCCTGGTATACAAGCGGCACGGCTTGTGGTTGCGACGCCTCGTAATCGCCAAAGCTCGCGACATCCACGCCCATCAGCTTGAGCTTGGCCGAAAGGTCGCCTCCCGTGA
>JAQCIA010000394.1 GCA_027620105.1 Verrucomicrobiota bacterium
TCCGGCTGGCTGGCTGCCGCCGCCGTGGCGGCCGGGATATCCGTCTGGTGCAAGCAGACGATGGTGCCGCTGCTGCCCGCGCTGGTCCTGTGGCTGCTCGCACAGCGCCAGTGGGGACGGGCCCTGACGCTGGCGGGGCTGCTCGGCGCCGTCGGCGCACTCCTGGCTGGTATCAGCCTGTGGATCGCGCCGGTAGACGCCTTGTGGCTAAATCTCGTTACGATTCCCCGCAATTGCGAATGGACCGGGCAGTTTCCATACTCGCTGCTGAAGGCGCTGCTGGATCTGGCACGCATGGGCTTCATCGCCGTCCCGCTGCTGGCGGCCGGCGCGGTGCTCGGCGCCTGCATGCTTCCGTCGCCGGCGTTCCGCGACTGGATCCGGCGCGGGGCATGGCTGCCGGCGTTGCTCGTAGCCGTGCTGATGGTGCCCGTGTCCCTCGTGGGCATCGTGAAAGTGGGTGGCGCGCTGAACGCGTTTGGCCCGACGCACTACTTCCTGTTCGCCGCCGCCGTGCTGCAGTGGGTGGAACTGGCCGCTGCGGCGGGGCGGGGGGATGGTGCCACGCTGCGTGCCCGCGGCGCCCTCGCGTGGGGCATGGCCGCGTGCTGGTGGGCCGTGGCGGGTCTGTGGCTGCTGCAGTCCATGCAGGAATTGCGCTATGGCTTGTACGATCCGCGCCAGAGCCTCTGCCACAAAGCCTACGTCTACCTCACGACCGACAACGTGCCGCGCGCCTATTTCCCGGCTTACCCGCTCGCGCACCTGCTCGCCGAGGACCGGCTCTACCACTTCGTGCACGGCATGGCCGATCGCGACCAGGCCGGGCGCGTGCCGATCGGCGACGAACAGCGCGAGGCGCACCTGCCTGCCGACACCGACGTCGTCTGCTGGACGACCCGCCAATTCGGCTCGGAACACGGCCGCGGCCAGGCCTACTTCCCGGCCTTCACCCGGCCGCGCCCTGTCCCGGCCCTCCCCGACTTCACCTGTTTCGTTGCGGAAAAACCCACGCCATGACCGGCCTCCCCGCCCGTTAGGCGGTGTCCCAATTTCCGATTCTTGTAAGGGCCGCGCTCGCGCGGAACTCTGGATGGAAGCGGCCTCCGCATCCGCGTTCGTCCCGCTGGGACTCCGGCGTGACAAGCGCGGAGCCCCCCCATCCGAACGCAAATCAGGTCGCATGCCGCCCGTTCCGCCGGCTTGGCCCCGAACCCAGTTTGCCGCTATGATGCCACGATGACGTTCTTCTTCACCATGGTTTTCATGTTCATGGTCTTCTGGCGGCCCCAGGAGTGGCTCGTCACGGGGCTTTTCGGTTGGCCTTTGCTGGACGTCGTCGTCGGTATTTCGCTGTTCGCGCTTGCCGTTGAGGTAAACGAGAAGCGCCAGAAGATCCCCCGCGAACTACCGCAGATCTACCTGCTGCTGGGGTTGTGGCTCTCCGCGCCGATCTCGCATATCGTGCATACATACTACGCGGGAATGGTCGAATCCATCTCCCCGGTGTTCAATATTTGTTTTTTCAGCTTCCTGTTGATCGTGGTGCTGGATCGCCCCATACGTCTGCACCGTGTGGCCGTGCTGTTCGTTGTGATGGGGATGCTGCTTGCCTTCCACGCCTATCTGCAGTCAACGCGCGGGTACGGGTTCGGCGAACAGCGGCCAATGTGGGTGCCCGCCATTGAGGGAAATCCGCCATATTATCGAACGAAGTTCTTCGGGATCTTTGATGACCCGAATGATCTGGCCCAAATGCTGATCACATGCATTCCTTTTACCTTTGTACTTTTTCGAAGGGTGAACGTTCTGGCCATCCTGGTGGGGTGTACGCTGTCCTGGTTCTTGATTGAAATGCTGATGACCACGCACTCACGCGGCGGGCAGATGGGGCTGGTCGCGGTAATCGGTTGCCAGATTGCCATGTGGTTTCCGGCGCGCTGGTTTCGCTATCTGTTTGCCATCGGGGCTCTGGGATTCCTGGTCATGTGCGGACTGGAGGGTGCGGGAATGGACGCGTCGGCACAGGAGCGCGTCGTGTTCTGGGGCTTGGCCAACGGGCTTTTCAAGAGCAGCCCCATTTTCGGAATCGGCTATGAGATGGCCTGGATGGCGACCCAAAAGGGCCAGGCACTGCATAACGCATTCGTGACCTGCTACACGGAGTTGGGGGTTTTTGGCTACTGGTTCTGGTTCCTGCTGATCCAGCTTGGCGTCGTTGGGGCCATCCGCACCCGTGCGGCCTTGCGCCGCGTTGCGCATCCGGAGGCGCGCGCCTTGCACTTCCTGGCCGGCCAGACGATCGTCGCGCTGATGGGCTTCTGCGCCTCTGCGTATTTCCTCTCCCGCACCTTTATTTTTCCTCTATTCTTTCTGATGGCCATGCTGGCCGCCATGCCGCGGGTCGCGCGCCGCTTCCTGCCGCCGCATCATCCGCCGCTGATGGGAAAGCGCCGTGATGTCTATATCTGGGGCACCATTGGCGTTCTGATCAGCGTGGCATACATCTATGTGTCGATTGTGATCTTGAACAAGGCCTACTATGGATGATTCCGCACGCCCCGCCGAACCTGCTGGCCGTGGCCGCGAAGCGGCCGGCGCCGGGCTACTG
>JAQCIA010000009.1 GCA_027620105.1 Verrucomicrobiota bacterium
CACTCGGCTTGGAAGTCGCCTGCGAAGCTGGTCTCGGAGCCGCGATTCACGCGGCGGATGAGGTCTATCGCAAAGCTGGCGTCACCGTATCGTCGGATCGCAGCGCGGCCCTCGCGAGCGCGGATATCATTGCGCGCCTGCGACCGCCGGACGATGCGGACGCGCAAATGCTCCCTGCCGCGGTCATCCACATCAGCCACCTCGACCCCTTTAATCGCGGCCCCTTGATCAAAGCGCTGGCCGCCCAAAAGGTGTCGGCCATTTGCATGGAACTCATTCCGCGCTCGACGCTGGCCCAGAAGATGGACGCACTGAGTTCGCAGGCCAGCCTGGGCGGATACGCCGCCGTCATGCTCGCCGCACAGCGCTTACCGAAAATATTTCCGATGATGATGACCCCGGCGGGCACCATCGCGCCCGCACGCGTGTTCATCATTGGTGCAGGGGTCGCCGGGCTGCAGGCCATCGCCACCGCGAAGCGGCTCGGGGCGCGTGTCGAAGCTTTTGACACGCGTCCGGTGGTGAAGGAGCAGGTGCAGTCGCTGGGCGCGCGTTTCGTGGAGGTGGACCTGGGCGACACGGGGCAAACCAAGGATGGGTATGCCAAGGCCTTGACGGATGAGCAACTCGCGCTGCAGCGCGCCGCCATGGCCAAGCACTGCGCGTCCGCGGATGTGGTAATCACCACCGCGCAGGTCTTCGGTAAGCGCGCACCGCGAATCATCACGGCCGAAATGTTGAAGGGCATGCAACCGGGTAGCGTGGTCGTGGACATGGCCGTCGAAACCGGCGGCAACGTCGAAGGCTCCAAACTAAACGAGGATGTGGATATTGGAGGCGTGTGCGTGATGGGGCCGGCGAACCTGCCCGGGTGCGTGCCCGCGGCCGCCAGCCAGGTCTATGCCACCAATGTCGCGAACCTCATCGAGCATTTCTGGGACGCGCAGACGAAATCGCTGCGCCTGAATCTGGATGATGCCATCATGCGCGGGTGTTTGGTCACACACGATGGACGCGTGGTGAATGAAGCCGTGCGCCAGGCGCTCGGACTCGCGGCAGACTGACGAAAGGAACCGGCCATGTTGGGCTTGCTCTTCTTTGTGTTTGTGGTTGCCATCTTTCTGGGGATCGAACTGATTTCCAAGGTGCCCTCGCAGCTGCATACGCCGCTGATGTCCGGCTCCAACGCCATATCGGGCATCACCATCGTGGGCGCCTTGATTGCGGTTGGACAACCCGACGGCGGACCACTCGTGACGGTGCTCGGCGTGGTGGCGGTGGCCGCCGCCATGATCAACGTGGTTGGCGGGTACCTCGTGAGTGACCGCATGCTGCGCATGTTCAAACGCAAGGACGAGGGACCCAAACCGTCATGATCGACGCGCTCCAGCCGCTGATCAACTACATCTACATTGTCGCATCGGTGCTCTTCATCGTCGGCTTGAAGATGCTCAGCCGTGCATCGACGGCCCGCCGGGGCAATATGGTGTCGGGCGTGGGGATGCTGCTGGCGATCCTCGCAACGTGCCTGCTAAAGGGGATGTCGTTCGCGTGGATTCTGGTCGGTGCCATCGCGGGCACGACCATCGGTGTCGTCGCGTCATCGATGGTGAAGATGACGGCAATGCCCGAAATGGTGGGAATTTTGAATGGGCTTGGCGGGCTCGCCAGCTTGCTCGTGGCCTGGGCCGAGTTTCACAAATGGCACGCCATGCAGTGGGCCAGCTACCACCAGACCCTGGGCGCGGGTGCGCCGAACAGTCCACTCGTCACCGCGGTCGCCATGGCCTTCACCGCCGTGGTTGGCGCCATGACCTTCTCCGGCAGCATGCTGGCGTTTCTGAAACTATCCGAGCGCATCACGGGCAAGCCCATTCAATTCCGAGGACAGCAATTCGTCAACGGACTGGTGATTCTGCTCATTCTCGCGGCCGCGGTGGTGTTTTGCCAGAACCCCGCCGGCGGCACCACGCCCTATCTGGCCTTCGGGCTGCTGATGCTTGCAGGCCTGGTGCTCGGGATTACGTCCGTCATGCCCATCGGCGGGGCCGACATGCCGGTGGTGATTTCGTTGTTGAACAGCTACTCAGGCATCGCGGCAGCGGCGGCCGGGTTCATCATTCTGAACAACGTCCTGATCGTGGCCGGCGCGCTGGTTGGGGCGAGCGGCATCATCCTGACCAAGATCATGTGCAAGGCCATGAACCGCTCACTGGGAAACGTGCTGTTCAGCGGATTTGGGTCGGGTAGTTCCGCCGGCGACGGGGCCGGCGTGACCGGCGAAGCGAATCCCATTTCCGCCGACGATGCCTATTATGTGCTCGAAGCTGCGCGCTCCGTGGTGTTCGTCCCGGGATACGGCATGGCCGTGGCGCAGGCGCAGCATGTGGTACGCGAACTCGGACAGGCGCTGGAAGCCAACGGCGCCGATGTGCAGTACTGCATTCACCCGGTGGCCGGACGCATGCCGGGGCACATGAACGTGCTGCTGGCCGAAGCCAACGTTCCCTATGAGCAACTCGTGGAGCCGGGCGACGTGAATCCCGTCATGGCGGCGGTCGATGTGGCAATCGTGATCGGGGCCAATGACGTTGTGAACCCCGCGGCGAAGGAAGATGCCAAGAGCCCGCTCTATGGCATGCCGATCATCGAGGTGGACCAGGCCCGGACCTGTATTGTCCTCAAGCGCAGCCTGAAGCCTGGGTTTGCCGGCGTCGAAAACGCACTCTTCTTCAAGTCCAACACACGCATGTTGTTTGGCGACGCCAAGGCCACGGTTTTACAGCTTGTGGCGGCATTTAAGGACCGCTGAGTGGTCGGTGTTGCGTTAGCAGGGAAGAGGTTGAGACGCGAAACGAACAAAGCAGGAGGCAGCAGCATGAACAACGTAATCTGGGGCCCGAGCGTTCTGATGGTCGTTATTTGCCTGGCGAGCAGCCTGCATGCGGAAGAGGCCGTCACAGAAAACACGGGATTGCTTGACGCCATAACCACGGGCACGTTGAACGTTGATGTGCGGCTGCGCTATGAACATGCCAGCCAGGATGGCCTGAAGGCTTCGGACGCCATCACCGTACGCCCCCGCTTTGGCTACGGCACCAAACCCTACCTCGGTGTCTCGGCCTATTTGGAGTTTGAAGACGTGGAAGCCTTGAACGACGGGGATGACTACAACCAAGCGGGCACGAATCCGGAAGGCGCCGGACGAACCAGCATTGCGGACGTCGAAGGCGCCGAGGTGAATCAGGCCTATGTTGCCGCCGTGTGCCCCATGACCAACCTCACCGCTAAACTGGGGCGCCAGCGCATCCAGTGGGACAACGAGCGCTTCATCGGAAACGTGGGCTGGAGGCAGAATGAACAGACCTTCGATGCGGTCACCCTGGGTGGTCACCATGCCGACTTGTTTGAACTGGCCTATGGATATGTCGACAACGTGAATCGGATTTTTGGTGACGCCAACGGGACGCGGCCGGCAGGCGAGAAGCCGAACACCTCCGACTTCAATTCCGACTCACACCTGATTCATGTGACGACGCGCGCGCTGCCTTTCGTCACGGTCTCCGGCTACGCCTATCTGCTCGATCTCGGAACCCGTGATTTCGCGGCGAGCAACTCATCCGACACCGTGGGCCTCCGCCTGACTGGCACACAAGTTCTGCGTGAAGGCTACGCCCTCGACTACGAAGGCGAGTATGCGCGCCAGACGGACAATACGGCGACGGCCGATGGCATGGACTACGCGGCGGATTACTATCTGCTGAAGCTGGGTTGCTCCATGCCTCTGGCAACCGTGGGTCTGGCGCACGAGGTCCTCAGCGGCGACAATGGTGTGGGATTCGCCACGCCGCTGGCGACGGGTCACGCGTTCAATGGCTGGGCCGATGTGTTTCTCGCCACGCCCGCGGCGGGACTCGAGGACAATTACGCTTTCGTCTCGGCAAACCTGCCCGGCAAGATCGCCGCAAAGGTCATGTATCACGCATTCTCCGCGGACCAGGGCAGCATGGATTTCGGATCGGAAGTGGATGTGGACCTGAAACGCAAATTCGGGAAGAACTTTTCGCTGCAGGCGCAATACGCGAACTACATGGCCGACAGCAACGCCGGCAACCCACGCGCCGCGGATGTCGAAAAATTCACCCTCGATGCCACGCTGACGTTTTGAACGCGGCGTCCCGCCCTGGCCGGCCTTACGCGTCCGGCCCGAGCATTTGTTCGGGGCGGACCCACTGTTCAAACTGTTGGGCGGTCACGTAGCCCAGCGCCAGCGCGGCCTGCTTGAGCGTGAGATCTTCGCGCCAGGCCTTCAATGCGATTTCCGCCGCCTTGTCGTAGCCGATGTGCCGATTCAGGCTCGTCACGAGCATCAGTGAGCGATCGACCAGTTCCTTGATCCGCCCGGCGTTGGCTTCGATGCCTTCCACGCAATGCTCCGCGAAGGACGCCGAGGCATCGGCCAACAAGTTAATCGACTGCATGATCGCCGCCGCGAACAGTGGCTTGTACACATTCAACTCAAAATTTCCCTGCGACCCAGCCATCGCGATGGCCGCGTCGTTGCCATAGACCTGGCAGACGATCATCGTGACCATCTCGCACTGCGTGGGGTTGATCTTGCCCGGCATGATGGAACTGCCCGGCTCATTGGCGGGGAAGGAAATTTCACCCAGCCCGCTGCGGGGACCGCTCGACAGCCAGCGGATGTCGTTGGCGATTTTCATGAGCGCGGCGGCCAGGGTGCGGAGGGCGCCGGAGGCGGCGACCACCGCGTCGTTCGCGCCCATCGCGGCGAACTTGTTATCCGCCACGCGAAACGCCTGGCCCGTCAGCCGCGAGAGCTCCTCCGCCATCAGGCGGTCATAACCCTCTTTCGTGTTCAGGCCGGTCCCAACCGCGGTGCCGCCAATCGGCAGTTCCGCCAGCTGTGGCAACACCGCGGCAATGCCTTCGCCCGCCTTGCGCAACTGCACGGCGTAACCGGAAAACTCCTGCCCCAGCGTAAGGGGCGTCGCGTCTTGCAGGTGCGTCCGCCCGATCTTGATGATCCCGGAAAATTCCTGTGACTTGATTTCAAATGCGCGCGCCAGGCGGTCGAGTGCCGGGAACAGTCTGGTGATGATGGCGGTCGTCGCGGCAATGTGAATGGATCCAGGAACGGTGTCGTTCGTGGATTGCGACATGTTCACGTGATCGTTCGGATGCACCGGCTTTTTCTCGCCGCGCTTGCCACCCAGCAACTCGCTGGCGCGGTTGCCGATGACCTCGTTCACGTTCATGTTGGTCTGCGTGCCGCTGCCGCTTTGCCAGATGGGGAGCGGAAAGTGGTCATCGAATTTTCCGGCGATGACCTCGTCCGCCGCATCCTGGATGGCTGTGCTCAGCCCTGCCGGGAGTAGTCCCTGGTTGGCGTTCACAATGGCCGCCGCTTTCTTCACCAGCGCATGTGCGCGAATGAACTCCACCGGAAAGCGCTCATTGCCCACCTGAAAATTGCCGCGGGCCCGTTGTGTCTGCGCCCCGTAGTACTTATCCTCCGGCACCAGCACCTCGCCCAACGCATCTTTTTCTTTACGCATGATAAGCTCCGGATGATTCAAGGATTGGCCGCGCTTACTTCCCATTCAGCCCCTGGCGCAACACGTAGGGCAAAATGCCGCCGTGGCGGAGGTATTCGAGCTCGAGCGCGGAGTCCACGCGGCTCTTGGCCTGGAAGCGCTTCGCGCTGCCGTCGGTCGCCGTGGCCACCACCGTCAACACCTTGCCGGGCGCGAGGCCATCCGCAATGCCCGCGACGGAAAACTGTTCGCGTCCCGTGAGTCCCAAGCTGGCATGGCTCTGGCCGTCCACGAATTCGAGCGGCAGCACGCCCATCCCCACCAGATTGCTGCGATGGATGCGTTCAAAACTTTCGGCAATGACCACCTTGACCCCCAGCAGTTGCGCGCCCTTGGCGGCCCAGTCGCGCGAGGAACCCGCGCCATAGAGTTTTCCGGCCAGCACCACCATTGGTGTGCCGGCGTTCCGGTAACGCTCGGACGCCTCGTAAATGGAAACTTCCTCGCCCGTGGGAAGGTGAATTGTGTTCCCGCCTTCCTTCTCCACCAGCAGGTTGCGGATGCGAATGTTGGCGAAAGTGCCGCGCATCATCACCTCGTGATTGCCGCGCCGCGAGCCGTAGGAGTTGAATTCCGCCACCGGCACACCATGCGCGGTCAGGTAGGCCGCGGCCGGGCTTTTCTTCGAAATCGAGCCGGCCGGCGATATGTGGTCGGTGGTGATAAAGTCCCCCAACAGCGCCAGCACGGCGGCTCCGCTCACGTCCTGCAGGCCTGGCGCCGCCGGCTGGAAATCCGTAAAGAAGGGCGGCTCGCGAATGTACGTGGATTCCTGATCGAATTCATAGACCGCGCCCGTGCGCGTTGGCAGGGCCGACCACTCCGGGCTCGAGTCCATGACATTGCCATACATAGCGACGTACATGTCCGGGCGGACCGACGCGGTCAACAGGGTCTGAATTTCCTCGGGCGCGGGCCAGATGTCCTTGAGGAAAATAGCTTTGCCGTCCACCCCCTTGCCCAGCGGCTCGCGGGGGAGGTCAATGTCCATGCGGCCCGCGAGGCCGTAGGCGACCACCAGCAGCGGTGACGCCAGGAAGTTCGCCTTGGTCAGCGGATGGATGCGGCCTTCGAAGTTGCGGTTGCCGCTCAAGACCGCCGCGGCCACGATATCGCTTTCCGCAATGCCCTTTTCGATTTCGGGCAGCAGCGGCCCGCTGTTGCCGATGCAGGTGGTGCACCCGTAGGCGACGATGCGGAACCCGAGCTTGTCGAGATAGGGGATCAGGCCGGATTGCTCGAGGTAGCGCGTCACCACACGCGAGCCCGGGGCGAAACTGGTCTTCACGTAGGCCGGCACCGTGAGGCCGGCTTCCACGGCCTTCTTGGCCATCAAGCCCGCACCGATCATCAAAGTCGGATTAGACGTGTTCGTGCAACTGGTGATGGCCGCGATCACGACGGAGCCGTTGCGCAGGGTGCCGTGCGGGGCGACCGCGGCGGTGGCGCCAACCTGCTCCGGCTTCAAACCGAAGCCGCGCTTCTCGACGGGCGCCGTGAGCGCTTTCTGAAATTCCGATTTCAGATCATGGATACCGATGCGATCCTGCGGACGCTTGGGCCCGGCCACACTGGGGACGAGCTTGCTCAGGTCGACTTCGACAACATCGGTGTATTGCTTCTCGGGGGTGGCGGCGTCGCGGAACATGCCCTGGGCGCGGGTGTAGGCTTCGACCAGCGCGATTTGTTCTTCGGAGCGTCCCGTCTGCCGCAGATAATCCAGCGTGGCGGCGTCGATGGGGAACAGGCCCATGGTGGCGCCGTACTCGGGTGTCATGTTCGCCAGGGGCGCGCGATCTGCCACGGTCATGTGATCCAGGCCCGGCCCGAAGAACTCGACGAATTTTTCGACCACGCCCTTGGCGCGCAGGGTTTGCGTGACGAAAAGCGCCGTGTCCGTGGGCGTGCAGCCGAGCGCGAGTTTGCCCACGAGCCGGCAACCGATCACTTGCGGCGTCAGCATCGGCATGGGCTGGCCGAGCATGGCGGCTTCGGCCTCGATGCCGCCGACGCCCCAGCCCACAACCCCCATGCTGTTGATCATCGGCGTGTGTGAATCCGTGCCGACGCAGGAATCGGGATAGGCGATCTCGCGACCGTCCGCATCCAGGCCCGTGGCGACGCAGCGCCCGATGTACTCCATGTTCACCTGATGGCAGATCCCCAGGCCCGGCGGCAGCACGTTGACCTTCTTGAAGGCCTGCCAGCCCCAGCGCAGGAACACATAGCGCTCGCGGTTGCGCGCGAACTCCTGCTTCAGGTTTTCGGCAAAGGCGCCGGCGCCACGGTATTCATCGATCTGCACGGAGTGGTCGATCACGAGGTCCACGGCCACCTGCGGCTCGATGCGGCTGGGATCCTTGCCGAGGCGCTTGAGCGCGCTGCGCATGGCCGCGAGGTCCACGATGCAGGGCACGCCGGTGAAATCCTGCAGCAGCACGCGCGACGGCAGGAACGGGAATTCGTCGGCCTGTTCGGTCCCCGATTTCCACGCGGCCATGGCGCGAATGTGTGTTTCGTTGTAAGCGGGATGGCTCTGCAAGCGCAGCATCATTTCCAGAAAGACCTGCACGACATAGGGCAGACGCGCGGTATCGACACCCAGCTGTTCGCCCAGCGCCGGCAGGCTGTAATACAGCAGTTTCTGTTTCCCGGCCCCATCCAACCGCTTCAAGCAACCTGCAAATGCGCTCAACGTAGGTCTCCTCCCGCTTCGAATCGGCCCTTCAGATCACCACCGCCATCGCAATCGAGCATTGTAACAGCTCACCCCGGATCGTCTAGATTCCCTTCGGCCATTGCCGCGGAATTCGCCCCCGCCGCGAGCCGAGATGCGATCTTGTCGCTTTCGCCGGAATCGCGCAAGAACGGATGCCAAACCTTGAACGCCCCAGCGCCTGCGGTTATGCTGCATGCTGATTGGCGCACACCGATGTCGCCGCGAAGGAATCATGGCATATCCTCCCATTCCCCGTTCCGTGCTGGTGACCGGTTGCTCCACAGGCATTGGGCTCGCCACCGCGACGGTGCTGCAGGCCCGCGGCTGGCGCGTCTTTGCGACCGCCCGCAAGCCGAACGATCTGGCGATGCTCACCGAACGTGGATGCACAGCCATTGCGCTGGATCTGGCAAGCAGCGATTCGGTCCTTGCCGCGGCCGCGCGCGTGCGCGAACTCTGCGGCGACTCCCTTGGCGCGATCGTGAACAACGCCGGCGTCGGCCAGCCCGGCGCCTGCGAGGATCTCAGCCGCGCTGCCTTGCGCGAGCAGTTCGAGACCAATGTGTTCGGGCTGCACGAACTCACCTGCGCCTGCCTGCCGCTGTTCCTACGTCAACGCGCGGGCCGCATCGTGAACATCAGTTCCGTGCTTGGTCGTGTCACACTGCCGTTCATGGGCGCCTATTGCGCCAGCAAGCACGCGCTGGAGTCGCTCACGGATGCCATGCGCGTGGAACTGGTGGACACCGGTGTCGGCGTGTCGCTGGTGGAGCCCGGCCCCATCATCACCGCCTTTCGCTCCACCGCGGCCGCCATGGCGGAAGGGCATCTGAATTTTCAGGGCTCCCGTTTCGGCGCCCTGCTGCAGCAGGAGTTGAATCGCCGGCGTGGACGGCAGAAGCAACCAGGCTTTATCAATAAGCCCCCGGAGGCGGTGGCTGAAAAAATTCTGCATGCGCTGGAATCTCCGCGCCCGCGGCGGCGGTACTGCGTAACGCCTTCGGCCTATGCCGGCGCCTGGCTGCGCCGCCTCGCACCGGATGCCTTTATGGATGCCATGCTGGTGCGCCGTGTGCGGCAGTTGCAGACGGCCGTGGACGCGGCTGGGCGCGCGCCAGGAGGCTGAGCGCGTGGAACCGGGCCAGACCATCCTGGTGGTTGGCGACGAATCGCGCGAGCGCGACGCCCTTGTCAGCCTCCTGCAGGCGGAAGGTTATCAGGTGCTCACGGCCTCCACGACCGAGGCCGCACTGGATGCCGCGCGCAAAATGAAGCCGGCGGTGGCGCTCATCGACCTCTGGCTCGCCGACCTGCCCGGCCATGTGGTGCTGCACGGCGTGCGCCATGCGTCGCCGGAGACCGAGTGCATCGCACTGCTCACCAGTTCCGCGCAGCAGGAAGGCGCCCGCGAGGCACTGCAGCTTGGCGCCTTCACGTTCTTGCGGCGATCTTTCGATACCAGGCAACTGCTAGGCACCGTTCAACGCGCCATTGAAAAGCGTGAGAACGCACGCGCCCTGGAAGACATGAAGCAGCGACTCGCGGTGCTGTTCGACACACTTCCCGTGGGGGTGCTGATTGTCGACGACCGCACGGGGGCGGTGGTGGATGCCAATCCCGCCGCGGTGACCTTCATGGGGGCGCCGAAGGCCGAGATCGTGGGCGCGATTCTCCAAAGCCGCGCGCTGGCCACGCCCAACGCAGCGCGCGGGGCTGATCCCGCGCCAGCGGACGAACAGGAACGCGCGGCGCCATCCGCAGAAAACACACCGGATGCCGCGACCACGCTCCGACAGACCGGTCGCCGCATTCCCGCAACGCGCACCGTGGCGTCCATAATGATCGGCGCGCGCCGCCATCGCGTGGAGTGTTTCGTGGATGTCAGCGGTCGCCTCGAAGTGGAGGATCAGCTGGCGGCGGCCAGCACCTTGAACCGCGCACTGCTGGAGGAGGTCAAGGATCTGGTCTTTTCCGCGGATCGTCAGGGGCGCGTGTTGCGGGTCTTCCAGGCGCCGTCGCGCGAGGTGGAGGCGGCTGCCACGGAGGGGCAGGCCGCGTCCGCCGAGTTCATTCCGGCCGGCGGTCGTGACCGGTACCGCCAGTTGCTGAACACGGTTTTTCATTCCGGCCGCGGGCTGGCGTTCAGCGCTGGCAATCCCCCATTCGAATCCTGGTCGGTGCGTATCGATCCCGTGCAGTGCCGCGGCGAAACGCTCGCGGTTGTCGTGCGGGTTCGCGACCTCTCGGCGCTTGAACAGCTGACACAACGCCAGCGCTTTCGTGATTCCGTTGTGACCCATGGCGCCGAGGCCGTGATGGTGGTGAATACGGAAGGCATGATTGTGGATGCCAATACCGCCACGGCGCGTCTGCTCGGGTACGAGGGGGTGGATCTGGTCGGGATGAGTTTCCAACAGGTGGACCATCCCGAGCAGCCTCGCCCGTGGGCGCAGCTCTGGGCCGCGGCCGCCGCGCAGGGACGCGTGACCTACACGAGTCGGCAGCGCACGCGCGGCGGCGCGCGGCTCCCCGTGCGGCAGGTGCTGGTGCATGTGGTCCACAGCGGCGTGGCGCTGGTGCTAGTGTATCTGGAGGATCAAGCTTCGGCGGAACACGCGGCTTCGGCGCTGGCAGACGTGGCGGCGCGGGAACGTTCGCTGCTTGATGCGACCGATGATCCGGCATGGGTGGTCGACCGCGCCGGACACGCACGCAGCCTCAATGCCGCGGCGGCGCGATTGACGAAGCGCCCCGTGGCCGATGTCGTGGGATTGCCTTTTGCGCAACTGCTTTCCGGTGAACTCGCCCAAAGTCGGCGGCAACGGGTGGAAGACACGTTCATTCGCGGAGGCGTGGTGACCTTCGAGGATCACGCCGATGGTCACCGCCACGCGATACGCATGAGTCCCGTGCGCGACCATGGGGGCGCGTTTGTGTCGGTGGTGGTGGTCGCGCGGGACATCACAGACTCGCGCGGCCGTGAGGCGAAGTTTACCCGGCTCTGGGAACACGCCCAGGAGGCGCTACTGGACCTGGACCTCGGAAACGTGCTCCCGCTGGCCCCGGCCGGCGCGCAGGAAGCCGAAC
This sequence comes from Verrucomicrobiota bacterium, assembly GCA_027620105.1. Classification (GTDB taxonomy): domain Bacteria; phylum Verrucomicrobiota; class Kiritimatiellia; order UBA8416; family JAIOPI01; genus JAIOPI01. The sequence goes on from JAQCIA010000009.1 coordinate 11,425, forward strand.
TGGATGCCTACCTGCAGGGGGCACCGGAACGTGTGGTCGCAATCCTCGCCGCCGTGGCCGTGAAATTCGTTAATCCCCAGGCGGTCATCTTTTTTCGCCAGCCCGCCGCCAAGCTCATTCAGCATGGGCTGGCACCGCTGGTCCCGAAGGAATCCGCGCGTGCGGTCGCCGATGCCCTGCTGCGGCTCGCGGCCGGCCGCTCCGAGGTCATCACGCTCACGCAAACCTTGGCCGCCGCCGACACGGTGGTGCATGCGGTGGTGCGGCTCGCGGTGCGTCCCGACGCGGACGGTCGCCCACGTTTCGCGAGCCTCGGCATTCTGGATCGTTCCGCGCATGTCGCGGCGCAGTTGGAGGTGCTCGACACAAGCGCGCGGGAACAGGCACGCGTCGGGATGGAAATCGCAACCTTGCTGGCGTCGCCCCTGCAAGCGGCCGCCGCATCCATGGAGCGGCTGCGCGAGACCCTCTCGGCGCGTGAGCCCGCATTGGCGGGGGATGCCGCGACACTGGCCGGGCAACTGGCCGCGCTACAGGCACAGGTGGCAACGCTCACCCAGGGGCTGGCAGGTGGTGTTGCGCCCGACATGGGGCTGATGGCCGTCCTGGGAAGTCTCGCGGATGCGGCCACGACGCGCTGGGGGGTGACGTGCCGGTGCAATGTGCGCACGGCTGGCTTGAGTGCGGACCGAACGCTGGCGCGCCATCTGCATGGCATCGCGCGCGAGGCCGTCGGCGAGGCCGTGCAGCGGCGCGGGGCCAGACAGCTTTCCATTACCGTGACCGCGTCACCGCGCGAGGCACTGTTGACGATCAAGGATGACGGTACAGCCCCGGCGACGGATGCCGATACGGAGCAACTCGCCCAGCGGCTAATACACAGTCACGCCCTCTTGATTCACGGCGTCATTTCCCACACCCGCGACGGTCGTGGCACCAACACGCTGACGTGCCGCTTTCGAAATGGATAGGATCGCAACTGCAGAAGTCCGGACCTCAGGCTGCTGCGGTTCAACCCTTCACGCTTGCTCCACGCCCGCGACGGACCTAAACTTGATCTTTAGTTTGCACAGTCGGATGCACACCGCATCGGCAACCAGACGCCTGATGCAAGAAGGAAGACCATGGCAAGTGAGCGTAAACGATTTCGCGGCTGTCTCTGGGGACTCCTGGCTCTCTTTGCTTTGATGATCCTTGTCGGGACGGTAATTCTGCTCGCGGGCATGGCCTTGCGGCATGTGCCGGGACATCGCCCGGAGAATGCCGCATGGGGCGCGGACGAGTACCCCGATCTGAGCGAAGTCTGGGCTTACGGATCCGGCGAGGCCAAGGTGGTCACCGTTCCCATACGTGGCTTTATCACCCTTGATGGCAGCAGCGGCATTCTGGGTGACGTCCAGTCCTCCAGCCAGCTCGCGCTGATGGCCATTCGTCGGGCCACCCGCGACGCCGACGTGCGCGGCCTGATCCTCGACATCGACAGTGGCGGTGGCGGCATCACGGCCAGCGACATTCTCTACAAGGCCCTCATGGATTTCCGGGAGGCCGGCGAAGGGCGCGTCATCGTCGCCATTTTCGGCGATGTCGCGGCGTCGGGCGCGTACTATATTGCCATCGCGGCGGACCACATCATGGCGCGCCCCACGTCAATCACGGGATCAATCGGGGTCTTGATGCAGAGCCTCAACATGCGCCAGCTCGGCGAGAAGCTGGGCATTCATGACGTGACCATCAAATCCGGGCGCAACAAGGACATCCTCAATCCGCTACAGGATATGACCGAAGAGCAGCGCCAATTGCTGCAAGGCATTATTGATGAGCTGTACACGCGCTTTGTCACGCTTGTGGCCGAGCGGCGCGAACTGCCCGAGACGCGGGTCCGCGAAATTGCGGACGGTCGTGTGATAACCGCCACGGAGGCCGTGCGTGACGGACTGGTGGATGATATCGGATATTGGGATGATGCCATGCGCACCACCGCCGAGTTGCTGGAGGTGGATGCTGTGAAGGTGTATCGCTACGAGGAAGAATTCTCCATATACAGCTTCCTCAAGGGCGCCCAGCACTGGAACCCCGCGAACGCCTTGCTGGGACGGACGGACGGTGCGCGCTTCCTGTACCACTGGCAACTCTAGCGTGGTGCATCTGGCGCTTCTTTACAGGATGACGCTTGCGGTAGCGCCGACTGGATGTCGGCCATGGCCGGCCTGAAGCCGGCCCTACTATTTCGGACATGAACATAAGCCAAGTGACTTCAGACGCACGACACCAGGCCGGAGGTTTCTAATGCTGCGTAATTGTCTGCCGATCGTCTGGCTGGCCAGCCTGTTGCTGGCAGTCGGCTGTGCCACGAACCCCGTGACCGGGCGGCGCGAAATCCAAATGGTTTCGGAGTCGCGGGAAATTGAAATTGGCCGCCAGAATTACGTGCCCTATCAGCAGATGCAGGGCGGCACCTATGTCACGGATCCCGCCGTGGCGGGGTATGTGCGTGAGGTGGCGCAAAAACTCTGGCGCGTGAGCGACCGCCCCAACCTGCCCTACGAGATCGTGGTGCTGAACAACTCCGTGCCCAACGCCTGGGCGATGCCCGGCGGAAAAATGGCCATCAACCGCGGCCTCTTGACGGAGCTAAAGAGCGAAGCGGAGCTGGCCGCCGTGATTGGGCATGAGACGATTCACATCGCCGCGCGGCACGGCGCCAAGGGCCAGGAGCGCGGGATGGGCCTCAGTGCGCTCATGCTGGGCGTTGAGGTGCTCACCGGCGACAACCGACATCAACCGGCGATTGTGCAGGGCAGTGGATTGCTCGCGGGGTTGACCTCGCTGCACTACGACCGCGGCGCGGAATTGCAGGCGGACCGGTACGGCATCGCCTACATGTCGCGTGCGGGCTACGACGCACAGGCATCCGTCGACATTCAGGAAATGTTTTTAAAGTTTTCCGACGATCCGGGATGGGTGGCGGGATTACTTTCATCCCACCCGCCGTCACGGGAGCGCATCGAGACAAACCAGCGCACCATTCAGGACTATCCCATCGGGGGCGTGGTGGGACGCGAAACCTATGCACAGGCAATGGCCGGCTTGCTGAAATCAAAACCGGCCTACGACAAGCTGGACCAGGGACAGCAAGCCCTGGCGCAGAACAAACCGGCGCAGGCACTATCGCTGGCGGAAGCGGCCATCGCGCTGGAACCACGCGAAGGACATTTTTATGCGCTCGCGGCCAAGGCGCACGCCACGCAGCGCGCCTTTCCGAAGGCGCTGGAGAACATGAACGAAGCCATCCGCCGCAACGGAAATTACTTCGAATACTATCTGGACCGGGGCCGCTTGCGCTATACGATGGGAGACAAGCAGTCCGCACGCGTGGACCTGGAGAAGAGCACCACGCTGCTGCCAACCGCACAGGCGCACTACTTGCTGGGCCAGATGGACATGGACAGCGGTCGCACCAGCGATGCGCGTGAACATTTTCGCGTGGCGGCAGCCGCGGATTCACCGGAGAGCGAGAAGGCTGCGGTTCTGCTGGCCAAATTGGAAATCGGGGACGTCCCGGAGCGCTACCTGCAGGTCGGGTACGGACTCGATGCGAAGGGGTATCTGAACATCTCCATCAAGAACCTCAGCCCGGTGGATGTGGGCACGTGCGAGATCGGACTGTCCACTGCTCCAACCGGTCGCTGGAAGACATTCGCCTTTCCGAACGGCGTGCCGGCGCGACGCGAAGCAAGCCTGGTCACGGGGATCGGACCATTCGCCAGCGCCAAAGAGATTCAGGGCGCTGTGCAGTTCCGATTTGAACGTGTGGTGGCTGCGGGGGTGTCGGCCACGCCGGCCAAATTGTCGCGGTCCCAGCGCGGCCGCTGAAGGACCGGGCGACTTACTTCGCGTAGAATTCGACGACCACCGGGACTTCGCAGATCACCGGGACTTCGTTCATTTCCGGCAGACGGGTGTAGAGGGCGGTGAGGCCTTCCTTGTCAACCGTCAGGTAGGGCACGGGCTGCGAGTCTTGCGCCGCATTCTTGACCACGTCCAGTGCGCGGCTCTTTTCCTTGATGGCGATCTGGCTGCCCGGACGCACAAGGAAAGAAGGAATATTGATGCGCTTGCCGTCGACCTGCACGTGTCCGTGGCCGACCAGCTGGCGAGCGGCATAAATCGTCGGCGCGAAACCTGCGCGCAGGGTCAGCGCATCCAGGCGTGATTCGAGCAGGTGCATCAGGTTCGTGCCGGTATTGCCGTGCTTACCCGAGGCCTTCACGTAATAATTGTGCAGCTTGCGATCCGTGATGTTGTATTGGAAGCACAGGCGCTGCTTTTCCAGCAACTGACGCCCATAATCCGAAACTTTCTTGCTGAAACGGGAGCGATGCATGCCGGCGGCGCCGGGCTTGCGATCCATCCACTTCGACGCCTTGCGGGTTAGCGGAATGCCGACGCGCCGTGATCGCTTAACTTTGGGTCCTGTATACTTCATAAGCTCGATGCGGAAGGCGCCCCGTTCATCGGTTGCGCAAAACGGAAACATTTACCGAATCGTGCCGTGGGGTGCAAGCCTCTTTTTCAGCCTCTTTTTTTCAGGGGTGTGATTTTAATTAGTTGAGGATTCATGCGGCAGAGCGCAGGTGCGCGAGGATGGCGCTGATG
>JAQCIA010000395.1 GCA_027620105.1 Verrucomicrobiota bacterium
TTGCGGCGCAATGGAGTGCGGAAAGTCCTTGGAACTTCGGCTTAGCGAAGCCGGCGGCGGCAGCGCCACCAGCTTCGCTAAGGATTCGGGTACCGCAATGCGCAAGCCCCTTCGTGCATGACAACACCCGCGATAGACGGCTATAGTGGTGGCTATGCGCCCTCTTTCATGCGAACTGCTGTTCGACGCCCGTGCGGACCTCGGCGAGGGGCCCGTGTGGCACGCCACAGAGGAACGCCTGTACTGGGTGGACATCATGCGCGGTGAACTGCACGCCTACGACCCGGCCACCCGCCGCGACGACGTCCACCATGTGCGCCAGCCGCTCGGGTTCGCCGTGCCGCGCGCGGCCGGTGGATTTCTACTCGGCGTCCAGCGAGGGTTTGCCGAGTTTGATCCTACCAACGACGTTCTCACCATGATTGCCGAACCGGAATGGCCAACCACGGGCAATCGATTCAACGATGGAAAATGCGATCCGGTCGGTCGCTTGTTTGCAGGCACCATCGGCGAGCCCGGAACGGCGACGCTGTGGCGGCTGGATCCCGACCGGCGCGTGCATGCGCTGGTGCGCGGCGTGACCTGCTCAAACGGTCTGGCTTGGAGTGGGGATCACAGAACCTTCTACTATATCGACACGCCCACGCGCACCATCGATGCCTTCGACTACGAGATCGAAACCGGCAGCATCACGAATCGACGCACGGTGGTGCAGGTTCCAGAGTCAGACGGCGTTCCTGATGGCATGGCCATCGATGTCGAGGATCGGCTATGGGTGTGCTCCTGGGGCGGCGGCCGGGTGGTCTGCTGGAATCCGCAGAATGGAAAAGCCGTGGCGCGCATCGACATTCCCGCCGCCCGCGCAACGTCATGCGCCTTTGGCGGTCCGCAGCTGGCGCAGCTTTACATCACCACGGCGCGCACGGGCGCCAGCCCCGAAGAGTTACAGCGTGAGCCACACGCGGGGGGATTGTTCATTGCCGAACCGGGCGTGACGGGTGCGCCAGTGGCGGAATTTGCCGGATAGTAGCCAAGCTGCCGACTACGCATAAACATGCACGCCTAGCCGAGTTCAGCGACTGGGTTGCGGCCGCCAAACGTGCGCATCCGTTGTATTCAGGAGCCAAGCCGGGGTGCGCCCGCGTTTCCGTGTCACGGGCTAACGTTGGTAGATCGGGAGTTGGCGGTACGAGACGCTGAGGGCGAGGACGGCCATGGCGGTGGCGTAGCCCGGGTCGCCTTCCTGCCCGTCACCCTGCCACGCCCCATCCGGTTTCTGCCGCGTGAGAATGGCGTCGTAGATGCGCGGCGCAAATTGTTCCCACTGCTCACCGCCGAGTTGGAACATGCCGTTGGCGCAGTAGTAGTAGCCGTAGTACCGAAATTCGCCGAAATCCGGATTCTTGCCGGGTTCGAAAGCCGTTAGCAGATGCTGGCCGGCTTTCAGCGTGATCTCGTCGCGATGGTAGCCGGCCAACTCGAGGCACAACAGGCCGATGCCCGTGCAGGTCAGCCGCGTGCCCTCGCCGGCCTGGTAGCCGAATCCCTTTTCCGCTTCGTTGGAGCGGCAGCGCAGAATGTAACGGGCCGCGCGGTCCACGGCTTCCTTGGGAACCGGGGCGCCATTGTTGCGGGCCGACCGCAAGGCCATCATGCCCCAACCGGAGTGTGACAGGTCGCTGTCCCCGGCCTTGGGATCATAGCGCCAGCCGCCGGCGTGCCTCTCATCTTTCTGAACGGCTTGCGACGCGAGCGTGACCCTCACCGCCTTCGCCAGCGCCTCACCGATGCGCCTCTGTCGCTCGGGGTCCGTCATTCCAGAGACCTCGGAGAGCATCAACGTCGAGATGTTGTGGTGGTACATGTTGCCCGTGATATTGCCCCACTCGGGACTCTGGGCGGTCAGCACACTATCGATGGCGCGGTCGAGCACATCGCCATAGGGCGGCAGCCCCGGTGTATAGCCGCGGGCCAGGAAGGCCATGATGGCCAGCGAGGTCGTGGCGGGGGCCTGATTCCCAATGGCGCCGGTGACGGCCTGACCGCGCGCGAGGAAGGCGAGTCCGCGGTCGACGGCCTCATCGAAGGCGCGCTGGTACTTGTCGTCCTCGGTCACCGTCTGGGCCGGGAGGATCGCCGCGGCGGCGAGCCAGACCAGCGCCGCGGCGGTGGCCATGCGCCTGTTGGCGGCGGGGCGCATCGCTGTACGGACGAGACAAGCGGGGGATTGATTTCGGATGAATGGGTGACTTTTCATGGCTCATTCTCCTCGCTGCCGCGGCGGGTGACTTCGTGGAAGTAGCGTTTGATGATGGTGCGGTACTCCTCCGGGCCCTCGGTGCCTTGGGCTTGCAGCACATCGTGATCGAGTTTGCCGTGCAGGCGCAGCCAGTCGCGCAGCCGCGGGTCAAAGCGATTGACGAACGGGATACTTTTGGCGTCTGCGGCGTCGGTGAAGTTCTGGGAGCCGCCCCCGCCTCCGGATGTCATGCGCAGGTCCCGCGGGTTGGCGTTGGCCCCCTGCGCGGTCGCGGCGGAGGCGGCCTCGTTGGCAGCCTGCTCCAGCTGTGCCGACGCCTCGGCGGCCGCCAGCGACTCCCGGCTT
>JAQCIA010000396.1 GCA_027620105.1 Verrucomicrobiota bacterium
TCCATGATTGAAACTGGCCGGCCCGCCGGTCTTGGCGACGATTTCTTCCGCCGCGCGCCGCTTCATCTGCGTGATGTAAGGCGCGCAGCGCGTGTCGAGCCATGAATCGTACGGCGTGACGTGCCGTCCGTCCTGGCCCACGCCCAGCACGCCCGCCATTTGCCCGTCAATGGCCACCGCGGCGAAGGCGGTGTCCGCCAGCCGGGATTTGCGCACGCACGCCCGGATCGTGTCGCAGACGCCCGCCAGTTGGACTTCCGGATCTTCCTCAACGACGCCCGCGCGGGGTCGATGCAGGACCGACGGACTGAACGCGGAGGCGAGCGCCACGCCGTCCTCGCTGAAGGCCGCAGCCTTCACGCCCCCCGTCCCGATGTCCACGCCGATAACTGCTTTCATGTTCACGCGATACTGACGACAAATCACCGCTCACTGGCAGCTGCTTTTCCTGTGTTCACCCACCGCTCCGCGGCCATCACAATTTTCAAGCCCTGCCCGGAGAGCGCGACGTCGTACGCCTTGCGCACCTCCGCCAGCGGGAACACGTGCGACACGATCGGCTTCAGGTTGAACCGGCCCGACTGCATCACGCGTAGCGCCACGCGAAAATCCTGCGGCGAGCCGCCCGTCATACCGGTCACATAAAGGTTCTTGTAATGGATCGCGTTGGTGTCCAGTTCGACCTTGCCTTCGTCTTTCGGCAGTCCGGCGAACAGACACAGCCGGCCAAAGGGCGCCAGCAGTTCCACCGCCTCCTGCTGAACCGCCCGAACGGGAACGGCGGTCACGACGATATCCACGCCCTGGCCCGCCGTCAGCCCGGCCACCCACTCGCGGACCGAGCCGCGCAAGGAGTTGAAGACGGCGGACGCGCCCAACTCGGCGGCCTTGGCCAGACGGGCGTCATTCACGTCCACCATGAAGACCTGCGCGGCCCCGGAGAACAGCGCCAGGGCGAGATGCATCAGCCCCATCGGCCCCGCGCCGTAGATGAGCACGGATTCGCCGGCGGCGAGGCGCGCCACGCGCTGGCCGTTGACCACGCACGACAGCGGCTCGGCAAGTGTGGCATCGAGCGGCGATAGGGATTCAGGCAGCGGAATCACCACGCCTTGCGCCACCGCTGCCGCCGGAATGCGCACGTACTCGGTATGCGAACCATCGAAGTTGATGCCGAAGGCGGAAAAATCGGGGCACAAGTTCATCAAGCCCTGGCCGCACATCGCGCAGTGGCCGCAGCCGATGTTCGGCGCGATGCCCACGACCATGCCCTCACGGTAGTCGTGCTGCCGCCGGCCCACCTGTTCGATCGTGCCCGCAAATTCGTGACCGAGGATGATGCTCTGGCCCGGCTGAAGTTTGCGATGGCCCAACCTGGCAATCTTGATATCCGTACCGCAAATCGAGGTTGCTTCCACGCGCACCAGCAACTCGTCATCGGCCAGGCGCGGCATCGGCGCTTCGCCGAAATGCAGGCCCGTGCCCTGGGTGTACTTCGCCGCGATCATGCGATCCCCCCGGCCGCGATGGCCACGGGTTGTCCCGTGCGAATGGATTGGTTCACGGCCACAACCGCCTCCACCGCGCGCAAGCCGTCCACACCCGTCACGCGTGGCGGTTGATCGTCACGGATACAGGCCACGAAATGCTCCATTTCCGCGAGATACGCGTCTTTGAACAAGGTGCGCCAGCTTTTCACCGCCTGGCCGGCGACCTGGCCCCCGCGGTCGATGCGCACAAGACCGGGCTGCTGCGCGGCGCCGATGAAGATGACGCCATTCTCGCCCAACACCTCGACGCGCGCGTCGTAGCCGTAGTGCGCGGGGCAGGTGCCATCCACCACGCCCATGGCCTGCTCTGAGAGGCGGAACTGGGCGACCACGTTGTCATAGAAATCCGGCCAATCCTGCCGGGCCTCGGGACATTTGAAGTTGTGGCCTTGCGCAAAGACGTTCTCGTATTCCAGCCCCGTCAGCCAGCGGATGCTGTCGAGATCGTGACTGTTCACCTCGGCCACGATCCCGTTGGATTTGCGCAAGTCGTACATCCAGTTTCCTGGCCCGCCCGGGCCCCGTCCGGTGGACTTGATGATCATGACCCGCCCCAGATGGCCGGCCCGAATGAACTCCTGCGCCTCCATGAAGCCCGCATCGAATCGGCGCATGAAGCCGATCTGGAGCTTGACCTGCGCCTGCTGGACGGCGGCCAGGATGGCCTGACATTCCGCGGCGCTGACCGCCATCGGCTTTTCGAGGAAAATGTGTTTGCCGTGTTGCGCCGCGAGGCAGGCAATCTCGGCGTGCAGGAAGGTGGGCGTGACAATCACCACCGCGTCAATATCCGTGCGGGCCACGGCCGCGCGGTAATCGGGCAGCAGCGTCGCCACCCCCAGCTCGGAGCCGGCCTTCTGGAGGGTGTTCGCATCGGGGTCGCAGAGGGCAACGAGCGAAGCCGCACGAATGCGGCCGGCCAGGTTGCGGGCGTGGATCAAGCCGGCCCGGCCGGCGCCAATCACGCAGAATCTGGGCGCTGAAGTTCTCATGAGGGGTATCAGCGTAATTTGTCCCTTTGATATGTCAATAGGTTTTATGCGCCCAGCTCAG
>JAQCIA010000397.1 GCA_027620105.1 Verrucomicrobiota bacterium
TGGCTGATGCGGCTCGCGGTGACGTTGGCCACACAGCCGTTGGCAAAGGTCAGGCGCACGTTGGCGATATCCTCGGTCGTGCTTAGCACGGGCACGCCAACGGCGTGGATATCGCGTACTTCCGCGTTCACGATGTGCAGCAGGATTTCCAGATCGTGGATCATGAGATCCAGGACGACGCTCACTTCCGTGCCACGGGGCGGCGCGCCGGAGCGCGGCGGTGGAAAGGGGGCCAGGCGGATGACTTCGATGAAGCGCGGTTCGGTGAGATGTTCTTCGAGAAACTGCATGACCGGGTTGAAGCGCTCGACATGCCCGACTTGCAGGGTGATGTTCTTTTCATTGGCGGCGTGCACCATGCGCTCGGCCTCGTCCGTGGTCGAGGCGATGGGTTTCTCCATGAGCATGTGACGCCCGTGCGCCAGCACCCGGTTGAAAACTTCAAAATGCAAATGGGTGGGGACCACCACGCTGACCGCTTCGACCGCGTCGACCAGCGCGTCGATGCTGTCAAAGGCTTGCGTGCCGTACTTGGCCGCGATTTCGGCGGCGCGCGCGGGACTGGCATCGTGAACGCCGATCAATTCCACTTCCGGCAGTTCGGAATAGATGCGGGCGTGCCACTGGCCGAGGGCGCCCACGCCGATGACCCCGACCTTGATTTTACGTGACATGAACAGAAGTCTCCGAGGGTGGCGGTGCGGATACGAGGGTGATTCCTGCGGCATTGGCGGCAGCAATGAGCTGATCCCGTTCCAGCAGGATGGCGCGCCCGGCTTCCACGGCCAAAGCAGCGGCCTTGTACTTTTTTAGCAGGCGCAGGGTATGGGTGCCGACGACGGGGATGTCAAAACGCATGTCGTGGCCGGGCTTGGCAACCTTGACGACCACCATGCCGGGGCCCCCGAGACGACCGGCGCGTTTCAGTGTCGCGTCCGTGCCTTCAAAAGCTTCCACGGCTAGAATGGTGCCCTCCTTGATGACAACCGTCTGGCCGATTTCGAGGCCGCTGGTGATGCGCGCGACGCGCAAGCCCAGCGCAATGTCGGCCTCCTCGGTGCTGGTTGGCTGGCGCGTGGTGAGGACGCCGGCGGCGGGCATGTGGGCTTCCATGAAGGCGGAGGCGGCAAGCAGTTCCACGCCGACGGTACGCAGGGCGTCGGCCACGGCGCCAAAAATTGTTTCGGCGTTGCGCTGTTTCAGTGTGCGCAGCAAGGTGATCATGGCACGGTCCATGCGGACGCGGAAGAGGTTGGTGGGCGTGATCTGCCCGGCCATCACGGCCTGTTTGGCGCCGGACTGTTGGATGGTTTCCAGCAGGCGTGTGAGCTGCCCCACGTGCAACCAGTGGAGCTCGTCGACGTGGCGGCGGAGTACGGAATCCGTCTCGCCGCGAAACGCGATGGCGACGAGACGCTGGACGCCCTGGGTACGGGCGGACTCCGCCAGCAGGCGCGGATAGGCGCCTTTCCCGGCGATGATGGCGAGCGCGGAAACATGCTTAGCATCCATGATGGGCGAGTGTAGCGAAAGCGACGGGCGGCGCAATCCTGCATAAAGCGTGGCAATGGGGGAAAGTGCAACTGGCGGTCTGTCGTTTTCGCGGCACGGAAATCTCACGCAGAGACGCGGAGGGCGCGGAGTTGCCATGATGAGTCCGAATCGGTGAGCGGCCGATTCGGGACGGAATCCTTTTTTGGCCAGGGGCGGAAAAGACACCAGTCGCCTACCGCATCCGAAAGCAAGTCCGCGATTTCCCCTTTCGCTATGCGGTGCGGACGCAGTAAGGTGCTTCATGATCCTCAGCACGTACAAAGACATGGTTGATAGCGTATTGTCCGTGTTTGGTCGCGCAGTGATTTTGGTCATGCTGGGGCTGCTGATGGCGGTGGTCAGCATTGGCGTCTTTGAACTGGTGGTGCTTCTGGCGCAGCAGTTGGCCAACGAACCGCTCCTGATTCTCGAGTTGGACGAATTTCGCGAGTTCTTCAGCTTCTGCCTGATGGTGCTGGTGGTGGTCCAGCTGATTGCCGCATTGCGGGCCTCGCTGGCGGATGGCAAACTGCATGTGGACGTTCTGCTGCTCGCGGGACTCATTGCGTTGACACAGAAAATGCTCGTGGTCGACTACGCCCGCCAGTCCATGGCCCTCTTCGCCAGCGCCGCCGCCATCCTCGGACTGTGCGGCGGCTACTTCCTCCTGCGCCGCGCCACGCCGGTGACCAAGAGCGGGCGCCAGCGGAATTGGGAAGGCGATAAGTAGGCCACCACGCGACGAGGCGCAGCCCGTTGAGAGAGGCGCTCTGACCTGAATGGCGCTTGCTTAAGCCTGCGGCTCGCGGGACGCTCTTGAGCGCATCCCAAAGCAGGCTTACGTACGCGCCATTCAGCCCTAACCGCTCGCCCCTTTTATTCTCTCCTGACTCTCTGGATGAATCATCCTGTCGTCACGCGCGCGCGATTGAAAGGGGTTGATGCTTGGGGTAGCGTAGCGCCATGAACACAGTCCGCAACACCAACGACGGAACCAACGCCGCGCCACGCCTGCGGGTTGATCTCAACATGGGCGGTCTCAGCGATCTGCCCGCCTGGTCCGCGG
>JAQCIA010000398.1 GCA_027620105.1 Verrucomicrobiota bacterium
TTTCGGCCGCCATCGGGCGCATTTCCGCCTGCGCGAGACGAGGCCCGGCGGCAATTGGACGAAGCGGCTGCGCCGCGGGAGGGGGGAGGGACGGTTTTTCGCAGTGGTGGGGATGGTGGTTGTGCATCGGATGTTTCGGCGCGTGATACTGTGGAGTTCGGGCCACCGCGTGAGGTGGCTGGAGTTCATTCCTTTTGGGGAAAGGGTATCGCGATGTCGGAGCTGCGAGAGCGGATGATCGGAGACCTTAAGCTTGCCGGTTTGGATCTACGCGGGACCGGGAAAGCGTATCTTGGCGCCGTTCGCCAGTTGGCGGGGTACTACATGGTGGCGCCGGACCGGCTCAGCGAGCGGCAAGTCCAGGACTACATTCTCTACGTGCGCGACGAATTGGGGGTCGCCAAGGGGACCTTCGATCCGATGTTCTTCGGGCTGAAGTTCTTCTACGTCAACACGCTGGGCTATGGCTGGCCGCTGTTCACAAAAAAAGAGTGCGCAAGCCGCGCCGGAAACGGCTGCCCGACATCCGTAGCGACGCCGATTGCCGGCGCCTGATCGCAACGCTCGAGAAGCCCGTTTATCGCGGCTGCTTCACGCTCCAATACGCCTATGGATTGCGTCTCGGCGAGACGGTCACCCTGCCGGTCACGGCCGTCGACTCGAAACAAATGCTGCTGCGCGTGATCGGCAAAGGGAACAAGGAACGCGCGCTGCCGCTGACCGAGTCGGTGCTGGAGATGCTTCGAGCGGTCTGGCTGACCCACCGCAGCAAGAAATGGTTGTTTCCCAGTCGGCGGATCACGACGCATCTTCCCTACGACACCGCACGCGCCGCTTTCATCAAGGCGCGCGACCAGTGCGGTTTCGAGGCGACTTTCCGACCGCACTCGCTGCGCCACAGTTTCGCCACGCACATGCTCGAGCGTGGCGTGGACATTCGCCTGATCCAGATCCTGCTCGGCCATTCGAGCATCCGATCGACCGAGATCTACACCCACCTGAGTGAACCGTTGCGCGAGGATCTGCGGCGCCTGCTCGACGAGACCACCGACGGCCTCTTCGAGGGAAGGAGGCCGGACCATGGTTGATCCGATCCTTTGCTCGACGAACACTCAGCAGGGACATCGCAACGACGGTGTCGAATTGGCCGACGTGGTTCGCCGGTTCGGCGCCGAGTACCGGTCGCGATACGGCCAGGTGATGATGCCCTCGCACGAAAGGGCGCTTTCGGACATCGCCGCCTGCTGTACCGAGGAACTGGGCGGGCGGCGGTACCGATGCGACGATTGCGACGAATCGTTCTGGAGGTACCATTGTTGCCGCAATCGAGCCTGCCCGAAATGCCATGGAACGCAGACCAAGCAGTGGCTCGAAAAGCGCGAAGCCGAACTGTTGCCGTGCGACTACTTTCACTCCGTCGTCACGACGCCACCGGAGTTGCGCGCTGCGTTCGGGCAACATCAGAAGCTCCTGTACGGCCTGTTGATGCGCGTCTCGGCGCAGGCGGTCCGAGAACTCTGTGCCGTCAAACGGCATCTCGGGGCGATGCCGGGGATCCTATCGGTGTTGCATACGTGGACCGGCGAGTTGGGCTTTCACCCGCATGTCCACATGCTCGTCACCGGTGGCGGGGTCACCGCCGACGGCGAACATTGGGAACCGGCGCGAGGAGAGTTTCTGGTCCCGGTTCCGGTGCTTTCGCGCAAGATCGCCGCCGAGTTTCGCGATGCCTTGAAGAAGGAGAACCCCGAAGTGTTCGCCGCCGTGCCGACCGCCGCCTGGCGGCGCGAGTGGGTCAGTTTCTGCAAGCATTACGGCCACGGCAATGATGCGGTGCTGAACTACCTGTCCCGCTACGTCTTTCGGACCGCGATCAGCAACGCGCGGATCCTCGACATGGACGACACCCACGTGACGTTCCGCTTCAAGGACCGAAACGCCGGCGCTTGGCGGACCCTGCGACTACCCGGCATCGAGTTCCTGCGACGCTTCCTGCAGCACGTCCTGCCGCGCGGCTTCCACAAGTGCCGCTACTACGGACTTTGGCACTCCTCGAAGCGAGACCTCGCCGGTCGGGCCTGGTTACTGTTGATCCTCCAGGATCGCGATGACGCGTCCGTTCCCATGAGCATTGCGGACCTGCTGGACCTTATGAGGAAGGAACTGACCGACGGCCAAGATCCAGGCGCCGTGGACAACGACGATGATGCTGACGACGATCGAAACCGTCCGCGCTGTCCCCATTGCGGCAGCGATCGGACAACACTGATCGATGACCGGCCTCGTACCGCGGTGACGTAGCCGCGCCGCAACGAACCGATCGATCTCTCGAAGCCGCGTTTCTCGAACCGGAAGAGCGCGGCCTCTCGAATGCTGCGCTCCGCTCCAGCGAAATCACCATCTCCACTGGCGCCACGACCCGCTCAGCCCCCTACGACGCAACCAACGCCCCGATTCACCGTCCACACTCCCCCCTCCCGCGGCCCAGCGCTCCGTCCAAAAGACTTTTCTCATTGGCGTCGCAATGAGAAAAGTCTTGTTTCTTTTCGTTCACTGGCACTATGATAGCAGGATGTGCGACAAACGCCATTGGTTCGTG
>JAQCIA010000399.1 GCA_027620105.1 Verrucomicrobiota bacterium
ACATCACGCGCATCGTCCTCGCCGCCGTCCTTGAGCCTTCGCTGCTCGTCATTAAGGCTCTCGAACGCGCAGCGCAACACATACCCGTGGACATTCTGATTCACGCCCCGGCTTCACGTGCCGACACGTTTGACGCATGGGGCAGGCCGTTGCCGGAGGCCTGGCAAGACTGTGCGATTCCCATTCCCCATGCAGAACATCACGTCATTTTGGAGTCGACCCCAATTGCGCAAAGCACCCGCGTGGCCAGCCTCCTGCGGACGCACCAGACACCCGCCGCGATCGGCGTACCCGATCCCAACATCACCCCCTGCGTGGCTGCCGCTTGCGCCGACGCCGGTTTCACAACATTCGATCCGGCCGACCGGCCGCTCGGCTTGCACCCACTGACCGTGTTGGTCACCCAAATCTCTGAACTTTGCGCCAACCCTTCCTATGCCGCGCTCAGCAACTACCTGCGACACGCGGATGCGCTCGACTACTTCTGCAGCGGCGCCCACACAACCGCACAACAACTGCTGACTGAACTGGATATCTTTCAGAACGCGTTCCTGCCCGCCGATGTCGCGGCCGTGATGGCAGGCCTCACGCGCGCCGCCGCCGAATATCCCGCCCTGCAACAGGCCGTAACCACGCTGCACGCACATCTCGTCGCGCTCCAGTCGGTCGCCCCCGCCACGGCCATGCGCGCCTTCCTGAAGGCGGTCTACGCCTCCCGGCAACTGCATCCGCGCCGCGAGAGCGACACCGAATTTCAAACCGTCGCCGGTCATATTGATACCGCCCTGCGCGAAATCGAAGACGCCCCGGAAGCTTGTCTGCCACCCGATCCCTTGCACCAGCTCGCGCTCCTGCGCCTGCAGCTGGAGGACGCGCGCTATCACCCCGTCGCCCGTCGCGCGGATTTCGATCTGGAAGGCTGGCTGGAACTGCCCTGGAACAACGCGCCCAACCTCATCGTCACCGGCATGAACGAGGGCAGCGTCCCAGCCGCGCAACCCCGCGACCCCTTCCTGCCGGACACCCTGTGCGCCCTGCTCGGATTGCGCCACGACGCCGCCCGCCTCGCCCGCGACGCCTGCCTGATGAGCGCCCTGGTGGCATCGCGCGCCGCCGATGGCACCGCCACCTTCATCGCCGGTAAAGTGAGCGCCACCGGCGACCCGCTCAAACCGTCGCGCCTGCTGTTTCGCTGCACCGACGCGGAACTGCCCCATCGCGCCGCTCGCCTCTTCGGCCCCGCCGACGCGCAACGCACAAGCGTGCCGTCTGCCATCAGCTTTCAGTTGAACAGCGCGCCCCCGCCAGACCTCCCCCGGAACGCACTGCCCGTTACGCGGCTTTCTGTCACCGCCTTTCGCGCGTACCTCGCCTGCCCGTTTCGCTACTACCTGCAGCACGTGCTGCGCATGGAGCCCCTCGATGATGCCAGGACCGGTCTCGACGCACGTGACTTTGGCACCCTCACCCATGCGGTCCTGCAAACGATGGCCACCTCGGGCATGTGGCGCTGCGACGATCCCGCCAAGCTCGGCGCGTACCTTGATGCCGAAGTTCACACATGGATGCATGCGCGCTTCGGCGCACAACCACCCGTCGTCGTCTCGCTGGCCGCCGAGGCCGCCAGACAGCGCCTGCGTGCGGCCGCCCGTCAGCAGGCACGTCTCAATGCCGACGGTTGGGAAATCATGCACACGGAAGCCAAGGTCACCGCTTCCCTCGGTGCGATGCGCATCGTGGGAAAAATTGATCGCATCGATCGCCACCGGAAAACCGGACGCTGGCGGGTGATTGACTACAAGACCTCGGACACGGCCGTCGATCCTGCCGCTGCCCACCTCGCCAGCGTACGCCCGGAGACGCCGGAATGGATGCGGCTGAAACAGGAAAAGCCGCGCCGCTGGGTCGACCTGCAATTGCCCATCTACGTCTGGCTGCTGCGCAACGGCAGCATGGAACTGCCCGCCCACGCCCCCACCCCTCCTCCGGGTGAGCCTTGGGAGCAGGTTGAAGTTGGATACTTCAATCTGCCAAAGGCGGTCGCGGACACCAGCCTGACCCTGTGGGATGGCCTGGAGGAAACCATGCTGTCTTCCGCCGCTGACTGCGCCCGGGAAATCGTCCACCGCATCACGGGCCAGCTGTTCTGGCCACCCGCGGAACGTGTTGAATTTGAGAACTTCGACAGCCTGGTGCTGGTGAACGCCGCCGCCTGCATGCAGCCGCCCATCACCCCGCCCGCCATGGCGAAGGATGCGTCATGACCGCACCATCCCACGCGCCTGTCGGCCATCTGGCCATCTCCGCCTCCGCCGGCTCAGGAAAGACTTTTCAGCTGGCCCATCGCTACGTACGCCTGCTCGCCAGCGGTATGTCCGCGGATCGCATTTGCGCCCTCACATTTTCACGCAAAGCCGCCGGGGAAATTTTTGACGAGATCGTCAACGTCCTCGTGCGCGCAGCAGCCACCCTGGAAGGCGCGAACACGGTCTCGCGGCATGCCGGCATCACGTCGCCCGGCCCCACCGCCTACCTCGCGCACCTCCGCCGTTTCCTTGGTGCCTTGCACCGCCTGCACATCGGCACGCTGGACAG
>JAQCIA010000400.1 GCA_027620105.1 Verrucomicrobiota bacterium
ATTTGAAGGATCTTCGGGTTGATATTCCACTGAATAGCCTGGTGGCGGTCAGCGGAGTTAGCGGTTCGGGTAAGTCGACTTTGATTGAAGAGGTTTGCCATCGCGGATTGCTGCGGGCACTGAACAAGCCAACGGAAGCGCCGGGCGCGCATCGTGCCATTGAAGGGTACGAGTTGCTTGATGATGTGGTGATGGTCAATCAGTCGCCCATCGGGCGCACGACGCGCTCCAATCCGGCCAGCTATGTGGGCGCGCTGGACGGGATCCGGCGCCGCTTCGCGGCCGCACCGCTTGCGCTGGAGCGGAACTATACGGCCGGCACGTTCAGTTTCAATTCCGGTAATGGGCGCTGTCCCACGTGCAGCGGGAGTGGCTTTGAGCATGTGGAGATGCAGTTTCTCAGCGATGTGTATTTGCGCTGCGCGGACTGCGATGGTCGACGATTTCGCGCAGATGTGCTGGCGGTTACCATTGGGGGGGATGCGGCGGAGGGGGCAGGGGCCACTCGCCGAGCATTGTCCATTGCGGATGTGCTGGAGATGACTGTTGTGGAAGCCTGTGGCTACTTCTGCGACGCCGCCGACGTGGTGCGGGCCTTGGAGCCTTTGCAAGCGGTTGGGCTCGGCTATTTGCGATTGGGGCAGCCCGTGCCGACGCTCAGTGGCGGCGAAGCTCAGCGTTTGAAACTGGCCGGCTTTCTGGCGAAGTCCGCAGAAGCGGCGCAACGTCCGGGCGGGACGTTGTTCCTGCTGGACGAACCGACGACTGGTCTGCACTTCGATGATATCGCCGCGCTGCTCGGCGCACTGCGGCGACTGATTGCGGCGGGGCATTCGGTGGTCGTGATCGAGCACAACCTTGATGTGCTGCAGGCGGCCGATTGGATCATTGATCTGGGGCCCGAGGGTGTGGCGGCGGGTGGTCAACTGGTGGTGGCGGGGACACCGGCGACGGTGGCGGCGACGGCGGAGAGTTTTACGGGGCAGGCACTGCGGCAGGAGAAGGGGTCGGCAGCGTTCAGCGTTCAGGATCAATCGCGCAAGAAGGTCAATGGGCGGGGAGTTGCGGGCGGAAGATTCATCGACGTACGGCATGCGCGCGAGCACAACTTGAAGAACGTTTCCGTGCGGGTGCCGCGCGACGCGTTGACGGTGATCACGGGGATCAGCGGCAGCGGAAAGAGTACGCTGGCATTCGACATTCTGTTTGCGGAAGGGCAGCGGCGATATCTGGAATCGCTCAATGCGTACGCCCGGCAGTTTGTGCAGCCGGCGTCTCGGCCGGATGTGGATGCGATCACAGGGGTGCCGCCGACCGTTGCGATCGAGCAGCGTACGAGTCGTGGCGGGCGTAAGAGTACGGTGGCCACGGTCACCGAGATTTATCATTTCTTGCGACTGCTGTTCACCAAGCTCGGGACGGCGCATTGCCCGGATTGCAAGTTGCCGATCGAACCGCAATCGTTGGAAGCCATTGTGGAGCGGGTGCGCAAGCAGCATGCCGGTCGCGAGGTGATGTGCCTGGCACCGCGGGTGGTTGGGCGCAAGGGGCTTTATGCGGATCTGGCGCGGTGGGCGGCACAGCGGGGATATGACCGGCTGCGGGTGGATGGTGAATGGGTTGCGACGGCAGGCTGGCCGCGGCTGGATCGTTTCAAGGAGCATCACATCGAACTGCCCGTGGCAACCTGCCGGGTCGGCCCGGGACGGGAATTGGCGGAGGCGTTGCGCCGCGCGACGGAACTGGGTGAAGGTGCGGTGATTGTGTCGCCGGCACCGCGCGGCAGGGCGGCGGTGGCAGCCGGTACGCTCTACTCCACGCGCCGCGCCTGTGTGCGATGCGCGCGCAGTTTTGCGGAAATCGATCCGCGCATGTTCTCGTTCAATTCGAAGCACGGATGGTGCGCAGCATGCTTTGGGACGGGGCTGCGCATGCGCGGGTTTGATGCCGAGCAAACGGGGGAGGAAATTTGGTGGAACGCCTGGTGGGATGGCGTGGAGCAGATTTGCACGGCATGCAATGGTCAGCGGCTGCGGCCCGAGGCGTTGGCGGTTTCCTTTCGTGGGCGCCCCCTGGCTTCGATGACGGCGCAGGCCGTGGATGAGGCCTTGCACTATTTTCGCGGACTGAAGCTGAAGGGACGGGAAGCGGCGATCGCGGGCGGTCTCGTGCAGGAACTTTGCACACGCCTCGCCTTTTTGCGCGAAGTTGGCCTGGGGTATCTCGCACTGGATCGTTCCGCACCCACACTCAGCGGTGGTGAAGCGCGGCGTGTGCGTCTGGCGGCACAATTGGGATCGAACCTGCGCGGTGTTTGCTACCTGCTGGACGAGCCGACGATTGGGCTGCACGCGCGCGACAATGCCATGCTGCTGCATACCATCGAGCGACTGCGGGACAAGGGCAATACGGTCATCGTGGTGGAGCATGATGAAGAGACCATTCGCCGCGCCGCACACGTGATTGATCTTGGTCCGGGCGCCGGGACTCAGGGTGGGGAGATCGTGGCGGCGGGTAGCGTGGCGGCGGTGAGCCGGTCCAGACGCTCCGTGACCGGTCGTTTCCTGCGTTCACCGCTGAAGCATCCACTACCGG
>JAQCIA010000401.1 GCA_027620105.1 Verrucomicrobiota bacterium
GCGACCTGAAGCCCGGCAACGTCTGGCTCACCGAAGACGGGGTAGCCAAGATCGGCGATTTCGGACTCGCGGTAATGACCGACCGCTCTCGTCTCACCAGCGAAGGGATGATGGTCGGCACCGTCTCCTACATGCCGCCCGAACAGGCCACCGGCGGAGAGATCACGCCGAAGGCTGATTTGTATTCGCTCGGGGCGATGCTCTACGAAATGGTCACCGGCCGTCCGCCGTTTCTTGGCGACGATGAGATTGCAATCATCGGCCAGCACATCAACACGCCGCCCGTGGCGCCCACCTGGCACAACGGCCACTGCCCGCGTCCATTAGAGGCGTTAGTGATGCGGCTGCTTTCCAAGGACCCCACCGAGAGGCCTGAGAGCGCACGGGACGTGTACAACGCACTGGACGCCATAGACCTGACCGCACGTGGCGAGACGGTGCAGCGCGACGCCAACTCGCTGGATTCACTTGCAGGTGGCGTGTTTGTGGGCCGCCAACGCGAGATGGACCAGTTAAAGGCTGCGCTGGAGGACGTACTTGGTGGACGAGGTCGATTGGTGACACTGGTCGGCGAGCCGGGTATTGGAAAGACGCGAACCTCTGAGGAGTTGACGACCTATGCCGGTCTCAGAGGCGCTCGCGTCCTGTGGGGCCGTTGTTACGAGGGCGGAGGCGCGCCGCCGTACTGGCCGTGGGTGCAGGCGATCCGCAGCTATGTGCGTGACATAGACCCGGACGAATTGCGCCGCCAGATGGGGTCCAGCGCATCGGTGGTTGCGGAGATCGTCACCGACGTTAAGGACAGTCTGCCTGAACTCCAGCCGCCGCCGAAGATCGACGACCCGGACTCCGCCCGGTTCCGGCTCTTCGACTCAATTACGAGCTTTTTCAGGACCGCGAGTCACGCGCAGCCACTGGTCATCGTGCTGGACGATCTGCACTGGTCGGATCAGCCAACGCTTGCGTTCCTGGAGTTCATCGCCCGAGAGTTGAACCAGTCCCGCGTGTTGTTGCTCTGCACCTACCGTGACATGGAGTTGAATCGACGCCATCCGTTGAGCGTCACGCTTGGCGACCTTGCCCGGGACCGTCTTTATGAACGCGTGATTCTCAGGGGTCTCACCGGAGCTGACATCGCCAGATTTGTCGAGATCGCGGCCGGTTTCACCGCGCCAGCGAAGTTGTCGGCCACCATACAGCGACACACGGAGGGCAATCCTCTCTTCGTGACGGAGGTCGTTCGGGATCTGGTCCAGTCCGGCGAGCTGACCGAGGAGAAACTTTCGGGTCGATCTTCATGGAGCGTACGCATCCCTGAGGGGGTGCGCGAGGTGATCGGCCGGCGCCTGGACCGTCTCTCGGACCGCTGCAATGAAACCCTCACCATCGCCGCCGTTATCGGCCGCCGGTTTGCATTGGAGGGACTTCGTGCCGTTATTTTGGACACAACCGAGACTCAACTATTGGACGTGCTCGATGAAGCGCTCGCTGCCCGCGTTGTCGAGGAGCTCCCCTCGTCCGCGGGGGATTACCAGTTCACGCATGCCCTCATCCAGGAGACTTTCACCGGAGAACTGTCCGCAGCCCGCCGAGTTCGTATGCATGCCCGGATAGCGGAGGCGCTGGAGGAGATATACGGCGAATCCGCTGACGATCACGCGGACGAGCTGGCCCCCCACTTCGCGGAGGCCGAACCGGTGCTTGGCGTCGAGAAGCTAGTGCACTACTCGGCTGTCGCCGGACGACGGGCGCTTATGACATCCGCGTATGAGGCAGCGGCTGCCCACTTCGGTGCTGCGGCACGCGCCTTAGAGGGATCCCCGATGTCAGCGGAATCGGCCGCCATCCTGTCGCAACTTGGCCTTGCACAGGTAGCCACGGGCAACCAACCTTCGGCCGTCGAGAGCCTCACGCGAGCTTTTGATTATTACGCCGATAACGGAATGAACCGGCAAGCCATCGAGATCGTCGCTCGTCCACACAACGTCAACCTGCTTTTCCAACTCAGCTCCGCAATAAGGCGGGGAGTGGGTCTGGTTACTGAAGGCTCCCATGACCGCGGCCGACTCCTGGTGCCGTTCGGCATGGTCGCGTACTTCGCAGGTGAGGTCGAAGAGTCGAATCTGGCGCTCATCGAGGCCCTGGAGATAGCCAGACAATATGAAGATCCCATCCTGGAGATGCAGGCTCTGGCGATGCAGGCAAATGTCGCAGGGTTCGACTACCGGTTCCACGACTCGCTGGAGGCGGCCACGGCCGCCTTGGACATGGCGCGGGCAAATCACGATCCGGAGACGGAGATGCGGGCGCGGCTCTGGCATGTCGCCAGTCTGTTCATGATCGGCCGCGCTAGTGAGGGGCTGGATGCGGCTAACGACTTCCTCAAGGCCGCCGTCGATCTGGGGCACGGCGTGTGGGTCAGTCGCGCGGTATGGTTTCCCGCGCTTGTGGCGATGTTTAAGGGCGACTGGGAGACCGGGCGGCAGATTTCAGAATCGATCGCAAGATATGACCCGGCTGACGCTCGATGAAGTATCGAGACTTGTGACCTTATTCCATGATGACCTGATGGCGGAAGGTGGAGT
>JAQCIA010000402.1 GCA_027620105.1 Verrucomicrobiota bacterium
CGGCCGTCCCAGCAGGGCTCGCAATAGTCCTGGCGCGCGTAGCCCTGCTCGCCGAACGCCAGACAGGACTGGTAGGGATGTTTATCAACAAAAGGCGCCTGACAGGTGGCGCACGATTCTGCGCGCGGTTTGATCTCCCAGTCTTGTGTCATGCTTTCACACCTGTGCGGCTTGTGGATAATGAAGTGGAGGCGCTGCCGTTCAACATGACGCTACTCGAAGAACGGCTCCGGCACATCCGAGGCCAGGCGCAATTGACCGCCCGCACCGGTGGCTCCCTTTCCCGTCGCATCCGAGCTCCGGGCGCACCGGCTCAAACCCGAGATCACGAAAATCAGAATGATGACAATGCCGATCACCACCGGCACCGCCGTCCAGGGATCCTTCTGCACGGGAATATCCGCCGCGCTCGTGCGCCCCAGACGCAGACTCTCGCGCAGCGCCAGCCCCCAGCGAATCATCACCTCGCGCAGCAATTCGCGCATGACCGCCGCGCGGGTGGCCGCGCCCGGCGGCGGCGCTTCCACGGCCGAGCGCACCCGGGGCTCCGTTTCGTTGAAGAGATCATACTCCTTTGCCGTCTTGCGGTGCGGAATTTCTCCCGCTGCGGCCGCCTCGCCCGGATCCGCCGTAACCGGCGCGGGGACCGAAGCAAATGTTTCCGGGGACACCAGCGTTGGCGTCTTCGCCGGACTCGTCTGGGCGGCATAGGCCTCGAGCAGCGGCTCCGCATCCAATCCCACCGCCTTGGCGTACAGCCGGATAAAGCCCTTGCCGTAAATGAGCGCCGGGAACACGCTGAAATCGTCGCGCTCGATTGCTTCGATCGTCGGCACCTTGGATCGCGTGGCGCCGGCCACGTCGGACATGGTCATCTGCCGGCGCTCGCGGGCCGCGCGTAATTGTGAACCGATGCTCATGCTGTCTGCTGTCCCTGCGCCCTACTGCGCCATCGGATTTCGGGTTTGGTCTTCGTCCTCGGTCGCTGAATTATTTGGAATATCACCATCCAGATCAATCAGGATTTCCCGCGGTTCCGCGCCACGGGGCGGCCCAAGCACACCGCGCTCCTCAAGAATATCCATGATGCGCGCGGCCCGAGTATAGCCGATGCGCATCCGGCGCTGAAGCGATGAAGTGGAGGCGCGGCGCGTCTCGCGGATGATTTCCACCGCCCGCATGAGCATGTCCTCGTCTTCCTCGCCGTCCAGTGCCGCCTCCCCCGAATCGGCCTTTTCAATTTTCTCGTGAATGGCCATTTCATAGGCCGGCTCGCCCTGGCTGCGCGCGAATTCCGCGATCGCACGAATCTCGCCGTCGGTACACATCGCCCCCTGCGCACGGATCAGGCGGCTGGAGCCCGGCGGCATGTAGAGCATGTCACCACGGCCAAGCAGTTTTTCCGCGCCCATGGAATCGAGAATGATCCGGCTGTCGTTCTTCTGCGCCACCTGGAAGGCGATGCGGGCCGGGAAGTTGGCCTTGATGGTGCCGGTGATCACATTCACGGAAGGCCGCTGGGTGGCGATAATCATGTGAATGCCGACCGCCCGCGAAAGCTGTGCCAGGCGCGCCACGTTGTTTTCAATTTCGGCCTGGTCGCTCATCATCAGGTCGGCCAGCTCGTCGATCACAACCACAATATAAGGCACCCGCGCCGGCGGCTCGTCGCGCTTCGGCATGGCATCCAGCGTGCCGCCGAACAGGTCTTCCTGTTTCACGATTTCGCGCGTGTTATAGCTTTCGATGTTGCGCACGCCAACCCGCGCGAACAGCTTGTAGCGCCGCTCCATCTCGTTGATGGCCCAGCGCAGCCCGATCGCGACTTTCTTGGCCTCCGTGATCACGGGCACCACCAGATGCGGGAGTCGATTATAGACGGAAAACTCGACAATCTTGGGATCAATCAACAGCAGGCGCATCTGTTCCGGCGTGCGCGACATGAGCAGCCCGGCGAGAATGGAATTCATGCACACGGTCTTACCGGAGCCCGTGGCCCCGGCAATCAGCAGATGCGGCATGGTGGACAAATCGGCCACCAGGTCAGTGCCCGTGACGTCCTTGCCCAGGGCGAGCGGCAACTTGGCCTTGCCGGATTTCCAGGCATCGCTTTCCAGCACCGCGCGCAGCGGAACCAGTTGCGAGACCGAATTCGGAATTTCGATCCCGACCACGCCCTTGCCTGGGATGGGTGCCTGCACGCGCACGCTCTGGGCCTTAAGTGTCAGCGCCAGGTTGTTGCTTAGTCCGCTGATCCGCTCAACGCGCACGCCGGGCGCCGGCAGCAGCTCGTAGCTGGTCACCGCCGGACCGACTTCGATGTTCGAAATCTGCCCTTCAATGCCAAACTCCTGCAGCGTCTCGAGCAGCACACGGGCAGTCGTGGCGGTATCGGTTTTGATTCCGTCGATCTTCCCGGTGGCCGGCGCCAGCAGCTCAATCGGTGGCAGGGCGAATAATGTGGAGCCCGCCGCCTCCTCGAGCGGCGCGGGGGAAATCTCTTGATCCGCTGAATCAACTTCCGGTTCCGGTGGCGGCGCCTGGCGATCCTTGCCGCGCAGACCGAACATCCGCAGCGGGTTG
>JAQCIA010000403.1 GCA_027620105.1 Verrucomicrobiota bacterium
AGTGCGCGCGAGCCGAGCGCTGTCGCAACGTCGGCGGCGCGTTCGGCATCGCGCACGTTGACGCCGACCGACGCGCCTCGCTCGTAGAGACGGGCCGCCGCCGCCCGCCCCAGGCCGCGCCACGCGCCCGTGACGATCGCGACGCGCCCCTCGAAGTCTTGGAGTGGTGCGGGCGTCACGGTCACGGCGGCGGCCTCACGGCGCAAGTATATGTCGGCCAGCTCGGTCGACCAGACCGCCCATCCATCGACGAGCGAGGGCGTCACTTGGGCTGTCGGCGCCGGCTGCGCCCACCTTCCGAGGCGAAACACACGCAGAGAGCCGTCATCCATGTTGCAGCCAGCCGCATTTGGACCTCCCGATGACCACGTGGCAAAGTCCGGACAGGATTCGGGACCTACCCCCACCAGCGTGGTCGAGACGATAGGCCGCTATTAGGGCTCATCGTCCTCTGTGGAGGCTCAGGTTCGCGCCTACGGTTTTCCGTTGACCAGAGAATTCCAGAGTTCGATGTTCGGGTTGCGAATGACTCGAATACCTTTGCGTTGTTCGGCGGCGGTTCTCTTGATGTCTTGCGTTTCGCCGAGGATGAAGCCATCGAACATCTGGCTCATGATTTCCAGCGATTTCTTCACACTATCCGGCCGCCAGTGATACCAGCCATGAGGTTCCTGCCCGTATTCCACCCAGTCATACCAGTTGCCGTGAATCTGCGCCTGAACTCCATACTGCTCGATCTGCTGGAACCGGGCGGCCGAGTCGCCTTGTGCGTAGAGGAAGAGCAGGGGCACCTTCGCGGTGTCTGCGTGATAAATGATGGATCTGCGGTAGTAGTTTTCCGGATTCTCCATCGGCGTCTTGCCGATTAGGAACTTGTTCCAGCCTTCCATGCCGGCGTAGGTCGAAAGTGTCACAAGATCGGTGGCTCCGTACCACACGATTCCCGCCTTGAAACGGGTGGGATCCTTGGTGATCGCCGCCGTCGTAAAAAAGCCGCCTGTGGAACCGCCAAACGCTCCGACCCGTGCCGAATCCACCCAGCCATCGGCTGCCAGCATATCCATTCCGATGAAAGCATCGCGCAAATCGTCCTCTCCACCGCGCGTGAAGACGGCTTGCCTGTAGGATTTGCCACGGCCCGTGCTGCCGCGGAAATTTGGCGCGAAGATGAGATATCCCCGGCTCACGAAATATTGAATGAATGGGTTCCACTGTTCCGGGTGCTGTCCATTCGAGTTTGCCCTGAAGAAAAACAGCGCTGGAAGTTTGTCGCCCGCCTTGCTGCCCTTGGGTTTGTAAACGAGGCCCGCCACCCGGAGCCCGTCAAAGCTTGTGTACTCGATGAACTCCGGCCGCACGAACTGGTTCGGGTCACGCAGCGCGGGAGGCTGGTGATTGGTGATCTGCCGCGCGGGACCTCCACCGGAAGGCATGATCCAGATGTCACCGGTCATCGTGGGATCGGAATGATAGAACACTATCTGATCGCCTTTGTTCGTCCAGAGATGTGTTCCGCGAGTCTGGCCGGTTGCTGACGATCCGCCGTTGACGCCGCCCCGTTCGGTCAACTGCCGGGCGGTGCCACCGTCCGAAGCGATCGTGAAGATGTTGTACTGGTAGTTCAGATTCTTCGTGAAGCTGATCGATCGGCCGTCCGGCGACCATCGGGGTTCGCTGTGTTCGATGGATTCGGTCAACAGCATCTTCGCCTCACCGGTGGAGACGTCGATTACACCCAGATTATTAAAGCCGTTGCGATCCGAAATGAACGCAATCCGTTTGCTGTCCGGAGCCCAGGATGGAGCCGTGTCGAGCGCATTGAATGTAGTCGGCGTGAGAAGCCGGGCTTCTCCGCCCGACACCGGCATGACATACACGTCGCTGTTGCTCTGATCGTCATCGTCGGGCTTCGTGTTCCGCGTAAACACAAACATCCTTCCATCCGGAGATAACCGCGGGCTTCCTCCGCCGGCGCCGATGCGCGCGATCTGATGGGTGTCGATCTCGACCGACGCGATGGAATTGTCCCAAAACATGCCTGTGGTGAAAAAGAGCCTGCGGCTGTCCGGGGTCCACATGGGATTGGCGTCATTCAGCGGATGATCCGTCAAACGGATAGGACTTCCACCCTCAGCCCGGACGACATAAATGTCGCGGACGTTGACACCGTTATAGTCGGCCTCGAAGGCAATCCACTTGCCGTCCGGACTGAACTGCGGATTCATTTCGCGGCCGGGCAGCATCGTCAGTTGCTTTAGGTCGCCGCCGGCAACGGGCGCGGTCCAGATGTCGTAGGTTCCGGCCGCAGCCGACTTGAAGGCGAGGGACGTTCCGTCCGGCGAGATGTCGAATTCTTCGATCCACACCGTGCGGGAAAGAGCATCAATTGGAAGGCCGGCAGGCCGGTTGGCCTGGCCTTGCACGCCGTCAGCTGCAGGAACGCATGCCGCAGCCATCAAAGCGGCGCAGGACAGAATGATTGCCGGTCGCTTCATATTCTCTTGCCCTCCCAAAAGGCCTCGCACTGAACATCGCGCTTCGGCGGCCGGAGCATGGCACGGGCGCGGGTCACTGCCTCCAG
>JAQCIA010000404.1 GCA_027620105.1 Verrucomicrobiota bacterium
TCGCCAGCCGTCAACTGGCGCTGACTGCGTAGCTGCGGCCCCAGGCTTCCATGTCGCTGATGGCGTCGCGGTGGGATGTGCTCATGGGGATCGTTTCACGGAGGGCCTGCGCAAGGTCCTCTGCGCACACAGGCCGAGCGTCCTCGGTGAACGCCTGATACATGCCGGCGACGACGGCTTCGGCGATCTCCGCGCCCGTGTAACCGTCGGACAGTTCCACCATCTGTTCGGAATCGAGAGCGGCATCGACGCTCCTGGGCCGCTGCAAGTGGATCTTCCAGATCGCCCGCCGCTCCTCCTCGTCGGGCAGACCTACGAAGAACACTTCGTCAAAGCGGCCCTTGCGCGTGAATTCCGCGGGGAGCTGCTGAACGTTGTTGGCCGTCGCTACCGTAAAGACGGGCGTACGCTTTTCGGACAGCCAGTTCAGGAACATACCGAACATGCGCTGGCTTACGCCTCCATCATGCGCGCTGCCCAGCCCGGAGAATGCCTTTTCCAGCTCGTCAATCCAAAGCACGCACGGCGCTGTCAGGTCCGCGGTGCTCAAGGCCTGGCGCAAACGCCGCTCGGACTCACCCACCAGAGAGCCGCGCAGGCGGCCCATATCCAGACGAAGGAGCGGCACCTGCCAGTCGGCGGCCAACGCCTTCGCGCTGAGGCTCTTCCCACATCCGGGCACACCCACCAGAACGGCTCCACGCGGAAGCCGCAGCCCGAAACGCATACCCTCCGGGGAGAACGCGCGCCGCCGCGAGCGAAACCACGCCTTCAGGTTCGTGAGTCCGCCGACATTGTCGAAGGAGACATCCGGCTCCACGAATTCCAGCACCCCGGACTTGCGTACGACCTGCTGCTTCTGGCGCACCACCTCGGCCACGCAGTCCCAGCCCAGTCCCCCATGCAGAAGAGCGGCGCGGCGCATCACGCGACCCGCCTCGCGTTCCGTGAGGCCGATCACCGCGCGGGCCAGTGATTCCCGTAGGGCGGCATCCAGTTCGGCCGCGCCGCCGTCGGCCTCGCCGTTCACGCCGCCCACAACGTCCCGCAGCCGTTCCATATCGGGCGGGGGGAACGAAAGCAGCGTCACGTCGGCCTCCAGCTCGGCGGGCAGATTCAGCACGGGCGAGACAAAGACCAGGCTCTTGCGCTGGCGCTTGACGGTCCAGACGGCGTCGCGGATCAGGCGCACGCTCACGGGGGTGAAGTGCCGATGCATATCCAGGAAGACGAAGACGCCGCCCTCCTGCGATGAAATCACCTTCTGCAGCGCCGCCAGCGGGTCCCCGGCCGTCTGCGGCACGATGCGTCCCTGACGATCCGTCAGCCCGCGCGTCTCGCTCCACACGTACAGCTCCGACGGCTGCCCCGCCGCCATGACCTCGCGGATGCGCTCCAGGGACGCCAGCACACGTTCCTCCTCGTACGACTCTATGAAGATCAGCGGGAAGTGGGAGCGTAACAGCACCTCGATCGCGCCCTCGAGCGGGCTGACGGCGCCCGCGTGACACAGCACCGCTTCCAGGTCAGACGCGAAATCGCCCGCCTTGCGGTAGCGCTTTTCGGGGTCCTTTTCGAGCACGCGACGAATCACCCCCACCAGCCGCTGGTCGAACGTGCCGCCTTCCAGCGCATTCACGTCCGGTGGCTCGTACAGGATGTGATGCATCAGCGAGGCTTCGTCCAGAGCGGCAAATGGCAGGGCGTTCGTGATCGACTGGTAGAACGTCACCCCAAGCGCCCAGACGTCCGCGTTCATGCCGGCCGAGCCGCCGAATTGCTCGGGCGCCATGTAGCACACCGACCCCACGCGCGAAGTGGCCAGGTACTGTGAATGCGCCATCAACCGCGAAAGCCCGAAATCGAGCAACCGGGCCCGGATCGCGCCGTCCTGCTCATCCGCACGCTCCAGCATGATATTGGACGGCTTGATATCCCGATGAAAGCGCAGGCTGGCGTGCAGGCAATCCAGCGCCGAAGCGATCTGCCGCACGATTTCGACCGCTTCGACCAAAGGCAGGGCGCCCCTGCCGCGCAGCGCCTGCAGCAACGTTTCGCCCTCCACCAGTTCGGTAATGGCGAACAGCATGCCGTCGGATTCCTCGACGCCGTAGAACCGCACCACGGCCGGGTGGTCGAGTGACTGCGCGATGCGGGCTTCGTTGTGCAGCAGCTTGCGCGATTCTTCATCCTGGGCGTGCGGCACGCACAGGGCCACAATCTCCGGGTACCCGTTGGCGGCGGGCTGCGTGTTGCGCGCCCTGAATACCGTCTTGAAGCCGCCGCGGCCCAACTGCGTCTCCACAGCAAAATCACCTATCGTCGCGCCTTCTGAAATCATGATTCTTCTCCTCGCGGTCGTGCTTCTTCAATAACGGCTCAGCTATGCACTGCTATCAACTACGATACACGCGAAAAGCGCGAAGGGTTTTCCCGGTCGCACTTGTGAGAACTGATTGCAGAATCTCGGTTCCGCTTTTCGCGCCTTTCGTGCATTTCGCAGTTTCCTCCCCGCGGGCATCGCACGAGTACTCACCTGTCGGCATTTCCCGTCTTCATCGACCGTCGTCCTATAC
>JAQCIA010000010.1 GCA_027620105.1 Verrucomicrobiota bacterium
GAAGAGGCAAGTCCCAGCAGCGTGGTCACCAGCCATATGGCTGCCGCGCCGCATTTGTGGATTCCCGTTCCCATGACGAATGGGCAGTCTACCAGTCCCGCTCGACAGGCGACAGGGGGGTGAATTCCTGCCGCCGCCGCTTCGCTTCGTGTTCACGCTCGCGCTGCAAGGCGCGCTCAAGCATGCGCTCTGACTCTGGCGGCAACGCGTCCTCCTGCGCCTGTGCCTGATCCTGCTCGTTGTCCTCCGTCTCGTCCTCTGCGTCGTCGGCCGGCGACGCCTGTTCCTGCTCGTCCTGGTTGTCTTGCGGCTCCTGGTCCTGTGGGGTCTCTTGGGGCGGTGACTCCTGCTGCTCGTCTGATTTGTCCTGTTGCTGGTCGCGTTGCTGCTGATCTTGCGGCTGTTGGTTCTGCGATTGTGAGCGCGGCAGGAGGCTTTCGATTTCTTTGAGTAGCGCCAGACTGTGATTCTGATACGCAACGGCTTGTGCGAGATCGTTGGTTCCTAGCGTCTGGAGGACCAGGTTCTGTGCGGCGCTAGCCTGACTGGCCAGGTCGAGGATGCGCACGCGGTCGATCTGGTTGGATCCCGCCGCGGCGTTGGCGTCCGTGCCCATTTCGCTGGGCGTGGGACCAACGCCGAGGTCTCCCTGCTGTTCCGGTACCTGCTGTTCGAATCGTTCGACAAAGAGCCCGGTAAGTTCGCGTGCTTCACGCTGCTGCGCGACAGTTCCGTCTCGGCGGCTTTGGCCGGAGGATTCGTCCGCGAGGGATGCGATGGCATTCGTCTGAAGCCGGATATCCTCCGCCAGCAGGTCGCCGTAGGCCGCTGTGGCTTTCCAGAGTTGGTAAACGGTGGCCTCCGTCAGCATGGCCTTTTGGCCAGCCGCCGGGTCGAGATCGCGCAGTTGCTGTGCGGTGGTCAACATCCCATCACGCGTCAGCTCAATGATCTGGGCGAGTTCGGCATTGCTCACGGGCGCGTTGGTGCCCGCGGCGATTTGCGCATCGAGCAGGCGTCCCTTGAGAGCAATCCAGCGATCCGCATTCGTGCGCTGCTCCCGGGATAGGGCCTCAAGTTGCCCAATCCGCGACGGTGCGGCATTGGTGGCGGCATCCTGAATACCCGCCAGGATGCTCCGCTGCGACCTGAGCATCTCCGACGCAATCTTCCCCGCATCCGCGCTCTGATACTGCGTGAGGATTTTGGCAATGTGGGCAGCCTCCTTCCGCTCGTCGAGCTGGCGGAGTGCCAGGGCTGCGTGACGCGCCGCATCGGTGTCCTCTGGCGCGGCGCGCGCCGCACGGCGAAACGCATCCGCCGCCTTGCGGGTCAGATCGGCACGCAACTCGAGGGCTTTGGCATCATCGGCCTGGAGGGCACCCGCCGCTTGAAAAAGGGAGGCCCCCAGGCTGGACGTGATCCGCGCGGCATCGGCGTCATCCACCTCTGCCAGGTCACGAAGCAACTCTGCCGCCTCCTGATACTGGCCTGCATGGTAGAGCGCAACGGCGGCATTGTAGCGATAGTCACGTTGTGCGTCCTCGGTGGCGCCCGTTGCGGCGGCTCGATAGGCGTGAGCAGCCTGTGCGTATTCGCCGCGCTCATAGAAACGCTGGGCGATACGGGCCCCGGAGCGCCCTGGCGGAACGTCCAGGGTTGCGACCGTGTTCGTGTTTGAGACCTGCGCCGGCGCGTTGGTGTCCGCGGCAAGGACGATGTGACTGGTGAGCGTGGCGAGCAGGATGAGGCTCACCGTGCTTGACGGGAAGGAGGGGGCATCAGCAGGCGTTCGGCGCGCACGGCGGGCCAGTCGCCCGCGACTGAATGCCGCGGCCGCGAGCACGCACAGAAACCCCGGCAGGAGGAACCACTGAAAACGCTCCACGTAGCGGCGCTGCAGGCGCTCTTCGATGTCGCGCTCCGTGATGTTGCGCAGGTGATCGCGGTATAGCGTGCCGAGCGTGGTGGAGGTCATGCTGGCCGTCTCGACGGGCACATAGGCCCCGTGTGTGAGCGCGGCAATTTCGTGCAGCGCCTGATTGTCGAGGCGTGTACGAATTGCCTCGCCGCGATAGGTCGCCACGGCGGATGCTTGTTCGGCATCCGGAATGGCGGCGCCATCGCGACTGCCCAGGCCGACGGTGAAGATCACGATGCCGCGTTTAGCCGCTTCTTCTGCCGCCGCGCGACCACCGCCCGCCAGGTCTTCTCCGTCAGAGATCAGGATGATGGCTTTATGAGCACCACCTTCGGTCTCGAAGGCGCGCATGGCTTCCCGTATCGCCTCGCCGATGTCGGTTTCGCCGGGAGGCGCGGAATCCGGACCGGCACCCTCCAGCGCCTGCCGGAAGTAGGCGTAGTCCGTTGTTAGCGGACAAAGCAAGATGGCGCGGCGGCGAAAGGCCAGCAGCGCGGCGCGATCACCACCGAGTTCCTTCACGAGGTCCTGAATGTCTGCCTTGGCGCGTTCCAATCGGTTCGGGCGGACGTCCGTGGCCAACATGGACCGTGAAACATCCAAGGCGATCATCAAATCACGTCCACGCTGATAGACCAGTTCCTCCTGCTGGCCCCATTGCGGACGTGCGGCCGCCAGCATGCAGAAGACCAGGCCAAGGGTGAGGCAGAAGAGTTGGGCAACAAAGCGTTTGCGCGTGCTGGCCGGGCGCAAGGTGCGTTGGAGCGTGGGCGACATGAACCTGGCGAGGGCCTGCTCGCGTCGTGACTCCATGGTGTACCAACAGGCCGACACCGCGGGGACCAGCCACAGCAGCAGCAGCAGCTTCGGATTGGCAAAATGCAGTTCCATTGCTTGTTCCCGGGTGCGGCGTTAGATCAAGCGACGCGCCCACAACATATTCAGACCCGTGGCCAGCACCAGGAGGAGCAACCCGGGCGCCATAAACACATCGAATAGTTCATTGTATTGCTGGTAAACCTCCCGCTCCACACGGGTGGTTTCCAGCGTATTGATGTCCTCCAGCGCCCGTTCAAGTCCCTGGGGATCACGGACGTTGAAGTAGCGCCCCCCGGTTGTGGTGGCGATGCGCTTCAGCAGGGCCTCGTCCAAGAGAACGGGCTGCGGCACGAGGACTTCGCGACCGAACATGTCGCGGGCGGGAAAGGGGGCCTCGCCGGTCGTGCCCACGCCAATGGTGTAAACCTTGAAACCGAGCTGCCTGGCGAGTCGGGCGGCCTCGTCAGGCTGGAAGATCCCGGTGTTGGACTCGCCGTCGCTGAGCAGCACCATGATGCGCGATTTCGTATCGGCCTCACGCAGACGTGCACAGGCAGTGGCCAAGGCGTCACCGACGGCCGTCATGACCTCCTCCTGATCCACCGCAAGTCCATTGACGTCCGATTTGGGGATTTCGATGCCGGAGAGGATGTGCAGCAGGGACTCGTGGTCGCTTGTGAGCGGGCAGCGGGTGGAGGCGTAGCCGCCGAACGTCACGAGGCCAATGAGATCATCGGGACGGTTCTTGATGAACGCCGCGAAGGTCTCCTTGACGGCGTCGAGTCGCGAGCGTCGGCGCACAATCTGGTTCCCGGATATGTCAGATAAATCCAGTGCTTCCATCGACCCGGACATGTCGACGACCATCTGAATGGCGATGGCATTCACGGAGCGGTGCATGCGCTCAAAAACGGTGCGCGGACGGGCGAGGGCGATCACCAGCAAGGCCAGTGCAAGCAGCACGAGAGCGGGGAGGCATGCACTCAGGCGCAGGCGCCAGGTGGCCGGCTGCATGCGCAGGACGTGCGCGCGCGAGAACACGATGCCGACGCGTGTGCGCCGGCGGTAGATCCAGGCCGCAGCCGCCACGAGCGGCAGCAGCAGGAAGAAATAGTAGGGGGATGCGAAGGTGAACATCAGGTGTTTCCTCCCTCGCGGGGGGATCCGCTGGCGGTTGTGCCCGACGTCTCGGCCTCGCTGGTGACGTAGGCTTCGGCGGTGGTCGTGGCTTGCTGAATGGCATCGCGGCCCGGTTCGTGGGCGGCGAACTTGACCCGATCCGCGGCTTGCAAGAACGCGCGCAGGCGCTCCAACACGGCGGGCGTGAAGCGCGTGTCCTTGCTGACGGCCTGCAAAAACTCTTCCGTGGTCTGCTCGGGCGCGCGTACGCCGTGGCGTCGTTCGATGTAACGCCGCACAATCATGGTGAGTGCGACGTAGAATTCCTTTACCTGGCCGCGTTCGACCAGACCGCGCGCCAGCAGGCTGCGCAATTCATGCAAGGCGCGTTCGCGCGGCGACAACATGCGCAACGCAATTTCTTTACGCACGTGCCGCGTAAGTTTCCACAGGGCGAACAGAATTCCCACGCCGAGCAGCGCCAGCAGGGCGTAGCCTGCCACGGTTGTGAAGGCGGGGCGAATATGGAGGGGTTGCGGTTCGGTCGTGAGCGCGCTTCCCGGATCGCCGGCGAATGGCGACTGCGAAGGCAGCACAATGGGTTGGGTCGGGAACCAGCCAGACACGGCGGGCGCCGAGCGTGCGTCGGTGTAGGTTACGGCAAGGGGTGCGAGGCGGTATTCATCTGCGACTTCCGGCGTCAGGCGATAATGCAGGCGGCGTGTGACCACATTGTCCCGCTTGACCGGTTCATCTTCAAATTGCCCGGCGAGGAGCATGCCGCCGAGGCGGTCATCGAGCGGGGGGATCGACACCTCCATGTCGCTGGGTGCGGTTACCGTGATATCGAGCAGCACATCGCGGTTGATGGTCAAGGTCGCAGGCGTAAAGACGAACTCCAGTTTCACCGGTCCCCAGGTGAAGGATTCCGTACGCACCGGCGCTTCGACGGCTTCGGCGAGGGCGCAGGGGAGAGGCGTGGATAGGAGGCAGAGACCAAGTGTGGCAAGGATGCGGAACGTTACAAGACCATCAGGTGAGCGCGTCATCAGCCGCGTC
This sequence comes from Verrucomicrobiota bacterium, assembly GCA_027620105.1. Taxonomy (GTDB): domain Bacteria; phylum Verrucomicrobiota; class Kiritimatiellia; order UBA8416; family JAIOPI01; genus JAIOPI01. Next base: position 4,919 of record JAQCIA010000010.1, read on the forward strand.
CGATCCGGGTTTGCCGCAGGCGGAACAGCCGGCGAACTTCATCAACAAACGGACGATCCGTTGACAGGGAAATGGAGTCTATTTTTAGCTTTCGAAATTGATCCGCCAGCATCTGGCGAAACGCGCTGGACTGGGCGGCATACTGTTGGCGGACGGCGGGGGAACGTGTGTCGAGCAAAACGAGATCGCCGGTTTCGGGGTCCTCCAGTTCGACGAGGCCCACATCGGGCAACTCGTGCTCGCGCGGGTCGCTGATCGGGCAACAGATGACGTCGTGTTTGCGTGCGGTGACGCGCAACTGGCGGGCGTAGTCCTTGTCCATGAAATCGGAGACGAGGAAGACGACGGCCCGGCGTTTCTGGACATTGTTCAGAAATTGCAAGGCGCCGGCAATGTTCGTGCCGTGGCGGGTTTCCTGCGCCGCGACCACTTCCCGCGCCAGGCGCATCGCGGCGGTGCGTCCCTTGCGGGGGGGGACGGATTTTTCGATCCGGTCGCTGAAAAGAATCAAGCCAACCTTATCCTGGTTCTGGATGGCGGAGAGCGCGAGCAGGCAGGTGATTTCGGCGGCGACTTCGGCTTTGGAGCGCCGGGTTGAGCCGAAGCATTGCGAACCCGAGATATCCACTACGAACATGACGGTGAGTTCGCGTTCTTCGGAGAAGCGCTTGACGTAGGGGTGCCCCATGCGGGCGGTGACGTTCCAGTCGATCGAGCGCACGTCGTCGCCCACGGTGTACTCGCGCACTTCGTCGAACTCAATTCCCTGGCCTTTGAAGACGGAGTGGTACTCGCCGGACAGGTGTTCGTCCACCAGGCGTTTGGTCACCAGGCGGATTTTTCCGACCTGCCGCATCAACTCTTTGACATCCATGGGCATGCGATGGCCTCGATTTCCGGGAGAACCGCCGAACACGAAAGGGCGGAACGCCGCGCCCGGCGGCTGCGGTCCACCAGGCGAAACGCCGTGCGCGTTACGGCACGGGAAGTTCGTTGAGGATGCGCGCGATGATGTCCTCGCTGGTCACTTCCTCGGCCTCCGCTTCGTACGTCAACACAATGCGATGGCGGAGCACGTCGTAGGCCACATCCTTGACGTCCTGGGGCGTGGCATAGGCGCGCCCGTGCAGCATGGCGTTGGCCCGGGCGGCCATGTTCAAATACAGCGTGGCCCGCGGGGAAGCGCCATAGGCAATCTGGTGCGCGATGGGCAGCTTGTATTCCGCCGGTTTGCGCGTGGCGAAGACGATGTCCAGAATGTAGTCGCCAACTTTTTCGTCACAGTAGATCTGATCGAGTACCCCGCGCATGGCGGCGATCTGCGCGGCGTCGAGCACGCGGTTGATTTTGACGTCCTGCTTGCGGGTGAAACGGTTCATGATGCGGCGCTCATCATCCTTGGAAGGGTGGACGATTTTGCATTTCAGCATGAAGCGGTCGACCTGGGCCTCGGGCAGCGGGTAGGTGCCCTCCTGCTCAATGGGATTCTGCGTGGCCATGACCAGGAATGGCTCCGCGATGGGGTAGGTGGTGTCACCGATCGTCACCTGGTGCTCCTGCATGGCTTCCAGCAAGGCGGACTGCACCTTGGCAGGCGCACGATTGATTTCATCGGCGAGCAGCAGGTTGGTGAAAACCGGCCCGCGGCGCGGCGTGAACTGGCCGTCCTTCTGATTGTACACGAGGGTCCCGATGACGTCCGCGGGCAGCAAATCCGGCGTAAAGGAGATACGCTTAAAGTCCAGACCCAGCGCCTCGGAAAACGTGCGCACGGCCGTGGTTTTCGCCAGGCCGGGAACACCTTCCAGCAGAATGTGTCCGCCGGTGATCAGTGCCACCAGCATGCGATCGAGGAGACGCTCCTGTCCGACGAGGACTTTGTTCACTTCCGCGCGTACCGCGTCGATGCGGCGGGCTTGCTCGGCTATCAGGCCAGTGGCATTTTCAATGCTCGTGCTCATCGTGGTTCTCCTCATCAGCCGCAGGGACGGTCGCTTTCTCCTCCACGGATTCCGTGTCGGCCGCCGCATCTGCGGCGTTGATCGTGGGGGTGGAATCGGAATCGTTGTTATTGATCTCGGCCGCAAGCTCGGCGGGCGGTGTGGCTTTCGGTTTGACGAGGGTGGCGCGCGTCAGCACGAGTGACTCGGCTTTATAGCCGGGCACCACAAAGGTCCAGGGCGTGAGCTTTTCGTTCAGTGCGGCGACATCTTCGGCGCTGGCGATCATGCTGGCAACTTCCGCGGTTGCATTCGTGTCTTGAGTTGGGGTGCCGAGGCGTTCCACATGGTAGCGGATGTAGCGGCCACCACCCGCGACGTTGTTTCCGATCAAGGCCTTGATTTGGCGCCCATCGCGTGTTTCCGCCGTGAAGCGCGCGGGAGAATCAAAACCCATAGCCGCGTCGTCCAGCGCGGGGTCGGCAACATCGTGGAGGTTGACGTAGGCCAGGGCATTGCGAAGGGATGCCAGCTGCGACGGATCCAGCTCTTCGTTGTCCGCAAGGCCCTCAAGTGTCAGCGCATCGCCGCTTTCCGTCGTCGTGAATGCAAGTGTTGCGCCTGCGTCATCGGCAAGGGAGACGCGCACGAGTTGGGAGGCTTCAATGTTCAGTATTTCCGATTCAATCCATGAGGTGCCTTGCGCGTTGATCTCCGAGAGTGTGTCCTTGATCATGTAAATCGTATCGCCACCATCGGCGGACACGTAACGACCGTCGGGAAATTCACCGCCGTAGGGGCTGTCGGTGGCCGCCTTGCGCAGGTGGTGCTTGCCCAGCAGCAGGGCGGCGACGATCTTGCCACCGGCGTCCGCCAACTCGATGCGCGTCGCATCCGGTTGACCGGCCGCAGGCGTGACAATGCCGAAATCCTTGCGTGTATCCGGCGTGACCCGGCGCTGATCACCTGTTTTCAGTTCCGCGAACTTGCGCAGGGCATCGCGGACGCGCGAAAAGTTGGCGGGATAGTGATGCTTTTCGGCCAGCGTCCAGACGCCGGATGTGCGCGTGACCGTGGAGGTGACACCGTCGCTCATGATCGTCATGCGCGCGATCTCGTTCACCGGCAGGTCGGGTAGCAGGAGTCCGCCGGGCCGAGCGTGCGCGGCAGTCGTCGTGGCACGGTCACGGGTCTTCACGGCGATGCCAACCATGGCGAGTGCCAGCACCAGAAGAATAATCAGCGGTCTGCTTCTCATCGCATTGTTCCTTGTATGTACGGGTCAGCGTGAACCGTTGCTCATGACCGACGTCGCCGACGCATGCCATAGGCCACGCCGCCGATGGTGACAAAGAGGGGCATGAGGACAATGTTCGCGACCTTCACCTTGACGCCAAGGGCCTCAATTTCCTGGCGCAGATTTTTGCGGACGTCTTTCAAGTCGCGCTGGATGTCGATTTCGGTCTGGCGAAAGCGGGTAATGGCGTCCTTCTGTTGCGGGCTCAGGATGAACTGCTGGCCTTCGTCCTTCTGTGCCTGGAGATTCGCGAGTTGGGTGCGCGCGTCTTGGAGTTGGGCCATCAAGTCCTGCTCCTTTTCATGCCACTGCTTGCGGGCGACTTCCTCGAGGGCCTGGACGCGTACGAATGGGCGGTAGAATTCGCCGCGCGAGCGAATGCCAATCAAATCGCTGCTGCCGGCGATCTGTTCGACCATGTTGGCAAAGAAGTTGATGTTGTCGTTCAGCGGCTGGAGCGCCACGGCGCCGAAGATGTTGAGTTCCTGTACGCAGAAGCGGTCGTAGATCAGGTCCACATCCGCAACGAGAATGACCGTGCTCTTGCCTTCCTGCAGTCCAGGTGCGGAGGGCGTTTCCGCATCGGTTTCGGCTTTCGGGTCGGCGCTGGGTTTGCCCGTGGGATAGGCGGTTTTGAAATTTCCGGCCACACGGATTGCGAGTGCGTGCGTCTTGGCGTCCGGTTTGAACTCGCGATTGACGGCGGCGGTGCCGAACTGGGCGGTCATGGCGGATATGTTTGCGGAGAGGTCCGATGACGTCACCAGCGGCGTGACGGTGAGCTCACCCTGGGTCTGGTCATTGAAGGTACCGGCGAAGGGGAACATCAGCATGTTCAGTTTTGCAGTCAGCACATCGTCGCGATTGGCGTTCGCCTCGCGCAGCGTGAGGAACAGCGGATTCTCCTCAGCTTGGTTTCCGGCGCCGCGCAAGGAGGTGACCGCCTTCATGTCCGCCAGCACCATCCCGGAGTCGAAACCGATCCCCCACGCGGCGAAGAGCGGGGCGAGGTCCGACGATGCCTGCGGACGGCCGAAGGGGGACTGGCCGGCATTTTCAAGATCGGCGACGTTCATGGGATCCACAAAGGCAAGCAAATGCCCGCCGCGCAGGACGAATTGATCGATGGCATACAGCGTGGCCGGCGAAAACTCTTTGGGATGCACCACGATCAGCGCCTGAATATCTTCGGGGATGGCATCGACATCCGGAGGTAGGCGGCGCAGGTCGTAGTCGTACTGGAGTTCCTGAAAGGCGAGCCAAGGCTTGGCGCCAGGGGTGGGTTGCATGCTGTAGGCGGGCTTCTCGTCGCCCAGGACCGGCAAGCTGCTTAGCACGCCCACCGCGGGCTTTTCCGGATGGGTGACGCGATGAATCAGGCGTGTGATGTTGTATTCCAGCAAGCTGTCCGTGTTGGGATCGAGTACCGCAATGGCGCCTTCCTGGTCCCCGGCCACGGCAACGAGGCCGAAGTAGACGGGCTGGCCATACATGTCGCGGCGTTGCGGGGTTACGCCATAGCTCTGCGCCCACTCCTCGGTTTCCGAATCCGGCTTGGGGTCCAGCACTTCCAGCGCAATCATATCGCCACCCGCGATCCGGTATTCATGCAGCAGATCCTGCACCTGACTGGCGTAGGCTTTCAGCTGGACCGGCATTTCCGGCGCGGTGCGACTGAAGAACAGCTTGAGGGTCACCAGCTCCGGCAGTACCTTCAACGTCTCTTTGGTGCCCTCTGAGAGGGAGTAGAGTTTTTGTTCCGTGAGATCCGTGCGGAGGCGCAACTGCGCCACGATGGCATTTGCGGCCACCAGGATCACGAGTAACAGCCCCAGGCCCGCGAGCCCGCCGCTGGTCCGCCAGAACATCTGTGCGCCTTCTGTCTTCATGTGTGTCGATTCCTTCCGATCAGCATGCCAGGGTTGAGGTGTTCACGCGGCGGTGCGGTTCTGCAGCACCGTGTGCGATCCCGCGATCATGAACACCATGACGCTTGCATAATAGGCGATGTCGCGCAGGTCGATCACGCCGCGTTTGATGGATTCGAACTGCTGGGTGAAGCTGAAGGCGGCTATGCCTTCGACGAGCCAGCTGGGGGCCCATTGCGAGAAGAGGCTGGTGACCGGGGGCCAGCCCGCGAGCAACAGCAGCAGGCAGACCAGCAGGGCGATCACAAAGGCGATGACCTGGCTGCGCGTGAGGGCCGAGGTAAACATGCCCACGGAAACATAGGCGCCGGCCATGAGGATGGAGCCGACATAGCCGCAGAAGATGACGCCCAGATCCGGGTCTCCCAGGTAGCAGGTCGTCAGCACGATCGGAAAGGTGAGCACGATGCCGATTGTGATGAAGAGCCAGGCCGCGAGGAATTTCCCCATGATTGTTTGCAACAAGGTCACGGGCATGGTCAGCAGTAGTTCGATGGTGCCGGTCCGTCGTTCCTCCGCCCAGAGCCCCATGGTCGCTGCGGGAACGAGCAGCAGGTAGACCCAGGGATGGAAGGTGAAGAACACCTCCAGGTCCGCCGTCTGACGTTCATAGAAGTGCGCGACGGCAAAGGTCAGGAATCCGGTCAGCAGCAGAAAGCTGACGAGAAACACATAGGCCACGGGGGACTCGAAATAGGATTTCAGTTCGCGCCGGTACACCGCCAAGCAGTTTTGTATGCCTTCCACGGATCAGCCCTCCTCGGTGCGGGTGGTGTTCGGGCCACCCAGCGTCAATTCCCGAAACAAATCATCCAGGCGTCCCGTGGCACTGCGCGCGCGCAGTTGCGCGGGGGTGCCATTGGCGACGATACGTCCGTTGCTAATGATGATGGCTTTGGTGCAGATCGCGTCCACTTCCTCGAGGATGTGCGTGGAAACGATGATGGCCTTTTCGTGGGCCATTTCCTTAATCATGGTGCGAACGGTGTGCTTCTGATTCGGATCGAGCCCGTCGGTGGGTTCATCCATGATCAGCACTTGCGGGTTGTGCAGAATGGCCTGCGCGAAACAGGTACGCTGCCGGTACCCTTTGGAGAGGGTGCCAATGGTCTGGTGGCGGACGGTTTCGAGGCGACACTTCTGGATGGCGCCATCCACAGCGGTGGCGCGCGACTTGCCGCGCAGGCCGCGCACATCGGCCACGAACTGGAGGAATCCGGTGACGGACATGGAGTGATAGGCGGGGGCGTTTTCCGGGAGATAGCCGATGAGCCGTTTCACGGCCACGGGTTCGCGCGCCACATCGTGACCACCGACCAAGGCCGATCCGGCCGTGGGGGGCAGAAACCCGGTGATCATGCGCATGGTGGTGGTCTTGCCCGCTCCATTGGGCCCCAAAAACCCGAGCACCTCTCCCATCCCCACCGAGAAGGAGACGCCCTTGACGGCTTCAATTGCGCCGAAGCGCTTGGCCAGATCGCGTACCTCCAACATGCTGCACTCCTTATGTTCGTCGATCACAAAAGCCGAGTCTTGTACTCAATTCCGTGAATTCGCGCAAGATTCCTGTGAGTTTCGTCTGTTCGCCCTACGCCATCCCGGTTTGGCCCGTGCGCATGCCGCGGTCGGGGGGAGTCGATGCCAACGGTGGACCGTTTGCGAGCCGACTCGGGGTGGCAGTGTGAGAATGCCGGGATGCCGCGCCAGGCGCCGGTTCGTCTCCGGGCTTCGTCGAGGATGGCAGCCCGGGCCATGTAGGGGACAGCCAGCAGGCAACCCGTCAGCGTCAATAAGATGGATATGTTGATTGGCGGCATTGCGGCGACTACATCAAACGCGTCAGTTTAGCCACTTGCGGCATGCTGTCGGCTTTCGGCACGACGATGCGCAGAACCCCGTTGGTTAACATGGCAGATGCGTTGTGACCTTCGTCAACGGCGCCGGGCAGCCAGATGCGGCGCTCGAACTGGACGGATTCAAGGGGATGCCGGGCCGTGGAAGACGATTGCCCGAGAATGGTCAGCAACCTCCCTTCCAATGTAACGTTGATGTCGGTGTCATCCAGGCCCGGCAAGCTGCAGACGACGACATATTCACGCCCCGCATCCTGCATGTCCAAGGTCGGGGATCTCCCGAGGGCGGACCAGCCTTCATCGAAGCGCATGGAACTTTCGAGGGCGCGAAATTCCTGCATGGCGTTTTCCATCATGCGGTTGATGTGCAGATCGAGCTCACTGGCGGGAGCGGCCATTCCGGGCAAGGCGTGCCGTTGTGTGAAGCGAGGAGGGAAAAGGGCCAGCATTTGCCGGTCCGCGTCCGCCTGCATGCGCGCGAAGTGTTCCAGGATATCGTGCGTTGCCAGTTGTGGGGTGGGTGTCGGGGCTGGTGCCTGCGCGCGCGCAGCGGAAGCGGACTGGGAAGTAGGGTCGGACGGCAGCACGAGGCTCCCCCGGTTGGGTGGGGTGGTCGCGGTGGGGAGGTTCCCGAGGGACTCGTGCTGCCGCCGACTTTCGGAATGATTCGCAATAAAGTACCAGCCAAGGACGGCCAGCAAGACGCACTGCATGGCCAACACGGCAATGAGTAGGGCGCGATCAAGACGCGGGCGGCGGTGTGCCACTGCACCGACCGCCGCCGCGTTGGGGTTGTTCTGACGCGCGGCCGAGGGTGCAGTCGCATCGTCATGGTTGGGTTGGAACTCTGCGTTCACGGTTTATGTCATACGCAAAGACCGTGCCATCTCGAAAACCGCGAAAAAACGAACATGAGCGGCACCTGCGCGCGTCGGTCTGTCACGTGCGTGCGGCAAATTGTCACGGCGCGGTTGGGGTATGGCTTGTCACGGATGCGGTGGGCTGCGGCTTTTCGCGGGGGCACGATCTGTGCTACCAATGATGCGGCGCGTCGCGCCACGCTATGAAACGACGGCACTTGCAAGGTTCGTTGGTCGCGATTACGGCAGCGCTGATCCTGCTCGTGGGCATGCTCGCCGGCGGGAGTTTGTGGATCCTGCGGCGCATGCATGGTCAGTCCGCTCATACCGAGGCAGCGCGCCTGGTGCTGGAGCAGGGCAATGTGATCGTCAGCCACCTGGCGGGACAGCCCATCGTGGCCTCTTCGCCTGAGTCGGCGGCCGACTGGTCGACGTTTGCGGAGCAGGTGCTGGCCATGCACACCCTCGAAAGTGGCCTGCAATACGTGTCCGTCTCCAAGAATGGGGTCACGGTTTTTCAGAAACAGACCAGAGGCATGGCCGAAGCTAGCGTGGCTCCAGCGGTGCCGGGAGCGGGCGTCGCCGGGGACGTCGGCATGTCGCGGCGCATCGTTGACCTTGGTGGTGAAGCCGTGCCGGTGGTCGTCTTTACGAAACGGCTGATGGGGGTGGATGGTACGCCCCGGGAAGTGGAGGTGGCGGTGCGCAAGGACGCGGTCGCGCGGCAGGAGCGCGTCACCGCGCAGGCCATCGGGTCCATGTTCAATCTTTCGCTCATGACCGTGCTCGGCTCTTTCGGCGTTTCCGTGGTGCTGGTGGCCTGGATGATGCGCCGCGAAGTGCATCGCGAACGGCAGCGCCGGTCCGAGGAACATCTGGCGTTTGCCGGTGTGCTCGCCAACGGCATTGTTCACGATTTTCGCAATCCCATGTCGGCCATGCGACTGGACGTGCAGATGCTCAACCGCGAGGTGGCCAAGGCCGGGGAATGCCGGCACGTGCGCGTGGCGGAACTGGCCACACGCGTGCAACAGACGCTCGACCGGATGGATAAGGTATTTCAAGAGTTTCTCTACATGTCGCGTCCGCCCACGGATCGTCGTGAGGTTGCGGACGTCGCAAAGGAGTTGCGTGAATGCGCGGAGACGCTGCGGCCGCGATTTGAACAGGCTGGCGTTGATCTGCGGCTGGATTTGCCCGCCACGCCCTTGCCGGTGCTGGCTTACTCCTCCGCGCTGCAACGGACGTTCATGAATGTGCTAACCAACGCGGAGCAGTTTTCGAAATCGGGGCAGGCGGTGCAGGTGCGCGCCATGCGTACCGATGGATCGGTGACCATCGACGTGGTGGATGAAGGGCCGGGGGTGTCGGAGCAGGATCGCCGGCGCATCTTCGACATGTTCTATTCCACGCGCCCGGGCGGGACCGGGTTGGGGCTCTTCCTCGCCAAGACGGCGCTGGAACGCTGTGGGGGCACGATCAAGGTCCTGGCGACCGGAATTGGACGCGGTACCTGCTTCCGCATGACGCTGCCGGTGGCGGATGTGGGGTGAGCAGGGCGATCGGCAAGGTCCGCATTGACATTGCCTTGGGTAAAGTTCCAGAGTGCGCGCTCGTATGAGCAAACCTTTGCGAGCGGTATTGGTGGGATGCGGCGGTATGGCGGGCACATGGATCAAGGGAGTCCAGGCCGTTGGCGACGTGGCGTTGGTTGGTTTTGTTGACATTCGGGAAGAGGCGGCGCGCAAGCGCGCGGATGAGTCCGGCGCCGCGCAACCCGTTGTGGGGACGGATCTGGACGCGGTTCTGCGGCAGGCCAAACCAGACGCGGTGTTCGATTGCACGATTCCCGAGGCCCATGTGGGCGTCACCCTTACCGCGCTGGCGCATGGGTGTCACGTGCTGGGGGAGAAACCACTCGCGGACACGATGGCCAACGCGCGCAAGATGGTTGATGCGGCGGCGAAGGCCGGGAAGCTGTACGCGGTCATCCAGAACCGTCGTTACGCGCCTTCGATCCGGCGTGTGCGCAAGTTTATTGCGGCGGGGGGGCTGGGCGAACTGACCACGGTTAACAGTGACTTCTATCTCGGACCCCATTTCGGCGGATTCCGCGAGCGCATGCAGCATGTGCTCCTGCTCGACATGGCCATTCACAGCTTTGATGCGGCCCGCTTCCTGATTGGTGCCAACGCAGCGGCGGTGTACTGCAAAGAGTGGAATCCCAAGGGGTCCTGGTTTGATCATGACGCGTCGGCCATTGCCATTTTCGAAATGGAAAACGGCGTCGTCTATACGTATCGCGGCAGCTGGTGCGCCAAGGGGCTGAATACCTCGTGGGAGTGCGATTGGCGCCTGCTGGGATCGAACGGGAGCGCGACGTGGGACGGTGGCGAGCAGTTCAAGGCGGAGCAGGCCACGGGCGAGGTGGCGTGGACGGACACGATGCGGGCGGCGGCCTGGCCGGATGAGGCGCCAGACGACAAGCGCGACCATCACGCGGGACTGATTCGGGAGTTCGTTGACTGCGTGCGCAGCGGACGTACGCCGGAGACGATCTGCACAGACAACATTCACAGCCTGGCGATGGTGCTGGCGGCTGTCGAGAGCGCGGAAAGCGGCAAACGGGTGGAAATTCACACATGAAAAATCCTCTGCTGGACATACGCATCGGTACCCTTGTTTCAGCCAACCGCAACAGCGGGAACTACATTCGCCAGATCATCGGGCACGGTTTCGAAAGCTTTTCGCTGACGTTCTGGCAAAAACTTGGCGATGTGAGGATGAAGGACCTCGCCCAGGACGTGCAGGCGGCCATTGGAGACGCTGACGTTCAGATTCAGTGTCTGGGTGTTTTCGGCAACCCGCTGGAATCGCGCGCCATCGATAAAGAAACCGTGACTGCCTGGAAGGCTGCCATCGACAATGCGCATCTTTTCGGCGCGACGATGGTGGCCGGGTTCGCGGGGCGCTTGATCGACAAGCCGGTGCCGGAATCGATGAAGCAGTTCAAGAAGGTGTTCGGCCCTCTGGCGCAGCGGGCCGCGGATCGTGGCGTTAAG
>JAQCIA010000405.1 GCA_027620105.1 Verrucomicrobiota bacterium
CCACCGCCGGACTTTTTCAGCAGAATCATCTCTCCTCTTTCTCCCACGACATCTCCTCCGCGGCTCCGTGCCTCCGTGGTGATTTCCACTTCGCGTATGGGACGCTAGTGAAAATGCCCGCAGCGTGGGTAAGGGGGCCCGTGCCGTGGTCCTCGGCGGGTCGTGGATGCCCAACGGATTGCGATGGTATTCACAACGTGGTGCGCAAGGTTTGCCGGGTGACGACGCATGCGCGTGCATATCGGATTCCACCTTTCTGAATGATGGGAGGGATGACAAGCCGCCGCGTGCTGGTCGGCAGCAAGCGTTGGCGCATGTTGACGCACCTTGCACAGCGCCATTTTTCCCTTTGCTCCGGCGGGCAATCCTCGTACGCTTCGCTCCGCGATGAACGGATGCAAGATGCAGCGGCGTAGGGCGTGGATTCTGGTGGCGGCATGGTTGTTCGGCGCCATGGTGCCTTTGTACGGCCAGAACCTGACCTACGACACGGGCAAGCAGGTTGTGCCACCCGACTATGCGACTATTCGCATTGGACGTTTGTATTCCACGATTACCTTCCATAGCGCGGTGTCTTATCGCTACACGACCAGTTCCGGGGCCGGAACGGACTATATAATCGACGGCCAGCGCGGCACGATCATCGAGGACGGATCCGATATTCCTATGGTGCTGGCGTTTGACTTTCGCAACTACATGCCGATTTCGGCCCATTCGGACATGGATTTTTCCGTGCGCGTGGCCTATCGCTATTATCCCCTCGGCACGCAAGAAGACGAGTGGACCGTCTCCGTGCCGGATGAACGCATATCGGCAAACTTTTCGACCACCTATCGCATCACCCCACGCCTCAACGGGGTCATCTTTGATCGCATTCAGTATGTCACGGATTTTGTGGATTTCCGAGGGAATGAGGATGACGCCGCCGGACGACCCTACGAGCGGGTTGATAATGTCGTAGGCACGACGCTGACCTGGCTGCTCAGTGAAGTTTCCAACTTGGCGGGCACGCTTTCGCGGCGCGACGTGATAGTGACCGATAACGAAGAAGAGTTCGGCGATCAGGAACGCGTGGAATATGTTGAGGGTCTGACATATACGCGGACCATCTTTGGCAGAATCACGGCGGGGGCACGTGTGGGGGCCACCCAGCGGGAGTATTCCGACAAGACGCGTCCGGATACGTCGCAGCAGGACTACGATGTTTTTATTGGAAACTCTGAAGGTGGTGGGATCCCGCTGACGGAGGCGACCACGCTGACGCTCAGCCTGGGTACATCGGCCGGGCAGTCGGACGCCACGGATACCGAGGAATCCAGCCAGAGCACAACCGTCACGGGTTCGGCGACGTTGCGCACGCAGCTTACCAAGCATCTGTCACACGAAATACGATACGCACACGGCTTGCGCAGCGGCTTTGACACGGACTTTGAGGAATCTGACAGTTGGGGCTATGCCGTGAACTACACGAAGGAAGGGGCCTACGTCCGGGTCTATTCCACGTATGAAACAGTCGACAGTTCTGACAGCGACACCGTTCCCTACGACCAGTGGGTCACGGGCATCGCCATGAATTACCCCCTGCTGAGCTATCTCACGCTGGAGACGTCGTACGACTATCGCGTCATCTACAACGGCAACGCGTCGAGCGACGCCGTGGTGGCGGAGGACGGCACCGTCACCACGCCGCCCGCGGAATCGCAGGAAGATTACTTTACCCGCACGGCGAGAATCGGGACGGCCCTCGCCATCTATAAGGACGTAATTTTTCGCACGTACGTGCAGCGGTATGAGCGGCTTAGTGATCTGAACGAATTGGAGTTCACCCGCGACACCTTTGAAGCCACGCTGGCCTATTCGCATCAGTTCTGAAGCGGTGGGCGGGCTGATCGGGATGCCCGGGGAACGATCCTGGCCGGTCGGCAACAAGGGATGGACGCGTTGCACGGGCCCGCCGATTTCTTGACGAAACGCCTTATCCGAGGTACAGGTTTACCACGATGACCCGCCTGCGTAGAACCGTTTTGCTGGCCGCGCTGGCGTTGCTGGCCGCGTGGATCGCGGCTAATTTCACTCGCCTGACCGGCGAGCAGCATGGCGCCGTGCGTTTCGTGCTCGGCACGCTATTCGCCGCCCTGATTCTGTGTCGTGGCAAGCCGCCCAAGGCCTCGGCCCCTGCTCGCCGCCCGTTGCTGCTGGCCATGGTGGGGGCCTGCGGAGCGCTGGCCGCCATCGGGGGCATTGTTTTCAAGGTCTATCAGGTCGAGTGGCTCGGAATCGTCCTGCTGCTCTATGCCTGCCTGCGCTGGTCGCTCGCGGACCGCTTTGCCGGAGACATCGCGCGCGCGCTGGTGGTCCTGTATTGGGTGCATCCCCTGCCGGCGCAAATTTTCGGGCCCCTGCAACTGGCCATGCAGCAGTGGTCCATTGCGGGCGCGGAATGGGTGCTGCACGGTTTTAATATTCGGGTCTGGGCGGATGGTTTGTATTTGTACGCCGGCTACGACGTGATCGGTGTGCCGGAGTCGTGTAGCGGCATGCGTACGGCGCTGTCGGTGCTGTTGT
>JAQCIA010000406.1 GCA_027620105.1 Verrucomicrobiota bacterium
TGCGGGGTTGTGGCACGGAGGTGAAGCGCGCAACTGCGTGATTTTTGGCAACGCGAGCCGATCGGGTGGCGGCGTCTATCTCGATGAAGTCAGCCTAGTGGCGAGCTGTACGGTGGTGGGGAATTCGGCGGACGAGGGGGGCGGCATCCTGGATACGGGGCGCGGCTCGCTGGTGATGAATTCCATTGTGTGGCACAACGCAGCGCACGTAGGGGCGAACGGATACATGCCGAATGGCCTCGGGAATTGGTCCTACACCTGTGTGTATCCCATGATCCGCGGCTGGGGGAACATTGTCGACGCACCCAAATTCGCGGACCCCGCGGGCCTGAATTTCCGTCTGCAACTTACTTCGCCTTGCTTGAACGCGGGTACGAATCAGGCGTGGATGGCAGAGGGGGTGGATCTGGCGGGTCAGGCACGGATTTCTGAGCACGTGGTTGACATGGGTGCCTACGAACTGGCGGTGCACTATCTGGCGGTGGAGTCCAACGGGGGCGGGACGGTGCAGCCGGATTCGGGCTATCAGCTGGCCGGTGAGCGCGTGTTGCTGACGGCGACACCGGCGGACGGTTATGCGTTCAGGGGATGGAGCGGCGATGTTCCTGATGGTGCCATTGACCGGAATCCACTCCTGCTGGAGATGAATGGTCCGCGCCGGATCATTGCCAATTTTCGCCAGGTGAGCGTTGGGATGGAGGCAGAAGCCCCCGAGGCCGAAACGGCTGGTGCGTTGATTACCGAGGCGGTGGCGGACAACGACCCGCAGGCGGCGTTCCAGGCGGAGGCGCCGGCAGTCATCGGGTTGCCGGAGGCGCCTGCGGGCGCTGAGATTGTGACGGACTTGTATCCCCCTTCGGCAACCTATAGCGATGCCGATGGCGATGGCATGCAGGACGCCGATGAACGCCTGGCGGGGACGGACCCGCTCAATGCGGAGGATGTGCTTCGGATCGGGAGCCTTGAGTCGCTGACGACATACGATAGCGCCCTTGTGACTGAGCCGGCGCGTGGTCACGTGCTCGTCTGGGAAAGCAAGAACGGCGTGCGCTACGGCGTGGAGTACGCGACGAATCTGTCGGATGGATTCTTTCTGCTGGAAAGCAACATTCTGGGAGTGGCGCCGCTGCAGACCTATGTGGATCCCAACGAGGGTGGTGAGCAGCGGTTTTATCGCATTCGACTGGAGTAGGCGCCTCAACCGATTCCAAGGAAGCCCCCGCCTTCAGATGCGATAATTTTTCCGGACTGCCCGGGCCCTTCCGGAATATTTTGTACTCCGGGGGGGGGGCGAGCCGGTTGTCAATCGATACGCACGGGTTCGCCGGACGCGGCACTGGCGTAGATGGCGTCCAACAGCTGCATGACGATCAGGCCTTCTTCGCCCGTGGCCATGTGTGGGCGGTTGTGCAGAATGCTCTCTACGAAATGATGCTGCGCGCTCGGCATCAGCTTCTTCGGAACGGCGGGTTTCAGGTCCATTTCCTTACCCCTGCGCTCCGTAAAGATCGTGGCGTCGAATTCATAGCCGCCGTTGGTGTTGTGCTGCACCAGCCCCGCCTTCGTCCCCAGCAGGCGCGTTTCCATGAGTTCGCGCTGCTGAATGTGACCGGCCCAGGAGGCCTCCACCTCCAGGGTGGCGCCGTTTTCGAATTTTACCAACGCGGCCGCAAAATCCTCGACATCGAACACTTTCTTTTCTTTGCGCGCCAGCGGCGCGGCGATGTGATTGTATTGGCTGGCAAGCACCCAGCGCGGTTTCGGGTAGCCCATGAGCCAGAGGGCGAGATCGATACGATGCACACCGAGGTCGATCAGCGGTCCGCCACCGGCCAGCGCCTTTTGCCCGAACCAGCCGCCAAAACCCGGCATACCCTTGCGGCGCAGCCAGACGGTGCGGGCGAAATAGACATCGCCCAGAATGCCTTTATCGACTTCGGCTCTGAGCGCCTGCGACTGCGGGGTGAAGCGGTACGAAAAATTGATCATGATGCGGCGCCTGGCCGCCTTCGCCGCAGCGAGCATCTCCCGCGCTTCGGCGGCGCTCATGGCCATTGGTTTTTCGCAGAGCACGTGGCAGCCGGCGCGGAGCGCGGCGATCGTCAGCGGCTTGTGATAGGCGTTCGGCGTGGCGACGGAAACCACGTCGAGCTGCTCCGCCGCAAGCATGGTTGCCGCATCCGTGTAGCGCGCCGCAACTCCGTATTTTTCACCCACGGCGGCGAGCGTGGCGGGGTTGGTGTCGGCGATGGCGACGACCGTCGCCCGGGGGTGTTTCTGGTAGGACTCGAGGTGCGCGCGGCCCATACCGAGGCCGATGATGCCGACGCGGAGCTTGGCAGATTTTGATTTTGGTTTCATAGGGGGGGCTGTGTGTATTGTTTTCGGAGGGGCGGCCACGCGGGCGCCCCTCCCGTAGGGTTGCGGGCGTCAGCGCGATCTTAGCCTTGTTGCAGGACGCCGGCCTTTCCGTGCGCGGCGTCCACCGAGCGGATGATTTCCAGGGGCTTGGCGTTGGGACTGACATCGGGCTTACAGACGGTGGGGCGGGC
>JAQCIA010000407.1 GCA_027620105.1 Verrucomicrobiota bacterium
CTGCTGGGTGACCTCGAATACTCCAATGTAAAAGTCCCGCGTCAAGGTGACCTGATGCTGCGTCTCGTCACCCCCGAGTCTGTGTCCGGGTTCACCGCTGGGCGAGCCCATCGTGAAACTCCCCGCCGGGATGCGCTGCACCACCAGCTTCGTCGTTTTGTATTCGTCCGTCCAACCGCCGGCGGGAACGGCGGTGAGATAGGTAACCGGGTAGCTGGAAGCCGAAGGACCGGCGGAAAGATCAATCACCAGGTAGTCGCCGGAGGAGGGGGCGACCGGTGCAGTCTCGGGCGAACTACTCGTACTGGGCGTGGCACTGGAAGTTGAAGGACCGGTGGAAGGATCAATCTCCAGGTAGTCATCGGAGGGGGGGATGACCGGTACAGTCTCGGTCGAACTACTCGTACTGGGCGTGCTTGTTGTCGTTGCGGGTAGCGTCGTCGCGCCCACACCGCGCACCCGAAAAAACATCGGCACCGACACGTCCAGCAAGCCGTCAGCCCCCACCTTCACTTCGCCCAGCGACTCCCACGTGTTGGTCCATGGACCCGCCAAGGATGACGCCCATTCCACCGTCGCCGTGCTGCCGGCCTCCAGATTGGCGGCCACCAACCGCCCATTGTGCTGGAACGCGACAATCTCCACGGGGGCAGAGGTCGCTGCCGGCTCCACCTGGGCATACGTCGCTGTCGGCATGACCAGCCTCGTGGCCAACCATACACCACCGATCAAACCCATCCGCCGCATGCGTGAATTCATTTGATTTCGCCGGGTTCGCTTTCCCTATCGACTCAGCATTATCAGAATATAGAGCGATCATCATTTCCGACAAGCACAATCGCTACCCGGCTTTTCGCTACCGAGCAGCCGCAAGTCTTCACGCAGGCGAGCTGGGTCAGAATGGCTCGAAACCGCAGGCCAAGACTGCCTGAGGGGCGAGGCGAAGCAATCAGCCGAACGGGTGTAACGTAATCATGGACAGGAGGATAGACGCGACCAGATGATGCGGCCCTACCGGATCGCCTTGATCCGATAGAAATACGTTCGATTGGTCACAACTGGGTCTGTGAGGGAGTTCGTGATCGGCGTGGGCAACACGCCGTTGGTTCGAATGCAATTCCAGTAGGCGCTCGTCGAGCCGAGCTGCTCTAGCGCTTCGATGTACTGCGTGGCCCATTGACCGCCCTTCCAGTCAATTCGCAGCGTATCTCCGGTACGCGTCAAGTAGGTGAAACTGAGCACGGACGCGGGGTTCGTCGGATCCGTATCCGCCACGTATTCCTGCCACGCGGATAAACCGTCGAGGTCAATGTCCAGGTTGTCCTCCACGTTCCAGTCGTCGTTGGTCAGCCCGTGCAGGATGAGCCACGTAACCGGCGTGCCCTTCGAGGTCACGACAGGCTGCGGCAAGCCGAAGTTCACGATCCGCGCCAGGTCTTCCGCCGAAATGCCCGCCAGAGCGCCAAGGCCTAATTCCGTCAGCTCCGGCGCCTTGTTCGTGGCGGTGCTGCGGTTCTGATTCTGTGCGCCGAAATGCATGACGATCTTCGTCTCGCCGGGGTTCAGCACCACTGCATATTCGTATCCCAGGAGGTCTGAACTGTAACTGACCGCTGAAGGTCGTTGACTCCCGTGGTCGTTGGCAATCACATGCAGCATCGTCGGATCGGATCTGTCGTCGGTGTCGTCGGTCACGATCCAGTTGTCGTTCGTCTCAAACGCGGTATCGCCATCCGATGTCCCCACCAGGACCGTATTTACGCCCGATCCCAGATCGGTGTCCAGCCGCACCCGATTCGTCACGGCGGACGCACCGATATTGCGCAGCACCTCCATGAATCGCGCAAAAGCCTGATCGCCGGGCACATAGATTCGGCGCGTGGTCCTGACCCCTGCGTTCGTGGTCGGTCCAATCACGACCTCACGACCGCCCGTGGCCAGGAAGCCATTTGTGAAATTCGGGAATCCGAGCAAGACATGTCCGCCGTCATACGCGTCGACGGTTCCGTTCGAGATGCTTCCATTGGGCTGGATGTCCCACAGATACGGGTGCCCGTCGTTCAGGTTAATAGGCAGCCCGGTCGGGACGCCGTCGTCATCCACGATAGTCAGCGCGGCCACACTTGGCGCGCCTAGGGCGCCGCCGCCTGTCGGATTGCTCAGCCGCAGGTAGAATGTCTCGCTGACTTCGGCTTGCGCGTCGTTCAGGATCGACACCGCGAAGCTGCGGTTCGTTTGTCCGGCCGTAAAGGTCAGCGTCGCGTTGGTGGCGGCATAATCGCTGCCCGCCACAGCCGTCCCGTTGCTCGTGGCAACGTTCACCGTTGCCGCGAGGTTGGTGTTCCCGCTCCGGACCACCATGATCGTCACGGTGCCCCCGCCCTCCGCCACCGCGTTGGTCGCAGACGCAAAGGCGATCGCGCCATCCCGGCCAAGCACTTGGACATCGTCGAGGTTCCAGCCGCCGAAGACGAGCGATCCATCCGTCGGCCCCATCAACCAGCGGATTCGGAGGGCCGCCGCATTGTCGGCCACAGCGGAGATGTCGTA
>JAQCIA010000408.1 GCA_027620105.1 Verrucomicrobiota bacterium
TGGAGGGTGGCGGGGTGATGGTGGAGGGGGCGGTCATCGGAAACCTCCTTTTGCCTGCCGGATGACGCCGACGACGGGTCCGGCGAGGCGGAAGTCGGTGTTGGATTCGCGCACGATAATCGGCGGGTAGGCGGGGTTCTCGGGCTGCAGGCAGTAGCCGCCGCGGGTGCGGCGGAAGCGTTTGACGGTGGCTTCACCGTCGAGATAAGCGACGGCGATGGCGCCGTCTTCGACCGTCGGTTGCGAGCGGACGATGACGTAGTCGCCGTCGAGGATGCCGCACCCGGTCATACTCTCACCGTGGACCAGGACGGCGAAGAGTTCACCGGCGCCGAAGAGATCCTTGAAGTCGAGGTTCCCGCGGGCGTTCTCTATGGCCATGATCGGCGTCCCGGCGGCGACGTCGCCCACGATCGGTATGCCATCCGATGGGTGGAGGACGCGCAGGGCGCGGGCTTTGCCGGGCTCCTTTGTGATCAGGCCTTTGCGGACGAGCGTGCGCAGATGCTCCTGGGCCGCGCGGGGGGAGGCAAAGCCGAAGTGGTCGCAGATTTCGCGGATGGTGGGTGCCAGCGCGCGCAGCCGAATGGTCTCCTCGATGAAGGCCAGTATTTCCCTTTGTCGCTCTGTAATCGGGCGCACGGCAGAGTTCCTTCGTAGCGGATTTCTCAGCGCGCATCCTAGTGGTATATTTATGTATAGTCAACCGGTTTCGAGCGGTTTCCTGAGAAATCGAGGACCAGCCTGCGCTTTACGAGCTACGGCCTGGAGGGGGGGGTGACAACGGCGGCGGTCTATTCGGTTTTTTTGGGGTCACGTCGCCCCTTTCGATTCTGCTGAAAAAATCCCGGTTTGCGAGAGCCGACATGGGCTGACGCCCCACCACCATCGTAGTCGTCCTCGAAAACGGTAAGGAAATCGAGGACGAAGGACGAGGACGAGCACGATGCCCGCTGGTGCGCCAACCCTACGCAAACAGACTTTTTCAGCGGAATCCCCCTTCATCATTAAGTAGTCCATGGAAGGATCATTGGGGTCGGATCATTGGGGTCGGACCACGGCAACCTGTTGAGCTACATTGGGTAGAGTTCACTTAAAGAGGCGAAAACGGGCCTTACACGCGATTTTCGGTGGTGTAAATCGATTCCACGGATTGTGCCGTTTCTCGCAAGGACCATTGCCCCGCGCGCGTTTCCTCAATCAGGAAATTCGCTCCGTCGTGTTCCGGGAGCGTGTCCCGGACAACTGGGCGATCGACCAGATGGTCGTCCCCGAGTTGCTGAACGACCTCCCGCGGCGCACTGCGTGTGATTGCGCACTGCTTCGCTCAAGTCCTTCGTAAAAGTTATCACCGCCAAAGGCGGTTGGCCCACGACCCATAACGTGCCCCACGTCGCATCGGATCGACGCGGGGCTTCGCCACGCGGCCTCAGTCGGACGCCTGGATGATGCGGTTGCGTATCCGTTTGACCTCCGACAGCCTGGCTTCTTTCACGGAGCGCTGAGTCTCCTCCGCTCCAATCTCGACTTGCTGCGGCGCAAGATTCTCCGGTCGAGCGGTTCGGATGGATGAATTCATTGCTGCTCGCACGCTCCGCGGATACTATGCGGTAGAAGCCTGCCCGGCGTGGGCCGGCTCCGGCGCCTGGGTGGTGGAATGGCATACACAGCGGACTTAAAATCCGCTGCCCGCAAGGGCTTGTGGGTTCGAGTCCCGCCCCAGGCACCAAGTCGACAGGAAGGGACGAAGATGAGCAAAAGACTGACACGCATCTGCCTGGCCGCCCTGCTGGCCATGACCGCCTTCGGGGGCGGCCGCGCTGCGCCTGCCGACACAGCGGAATCACCACAACACGTCATGCTGTGGTCGGTGCGTGGCGCGAGCAACACCGTGTACCTGCTCGGTTCCGTGCATCTGTTGCGACCGGAGCATTACCCGCTGGACCCGCGCATGGAGGCTGCCTACGCCGACAGCCAGGTGCTGGTGACCGAAGTGGATATCGCCCGACTCGCAGAGCCTGACGTGCAGCAGCTAGTTGTCGCGCGGGGAGACCTCCCCGCCGGTCAGACGCTGCGGGATGTCATTTCACCCGCCACCCTGGCCGGAACGGAAAAACTACTGGCAGACATGGGGATCGATCCGGCGGCATTCGAAACCCACAAACCGTGGTTGCTGGCCATGACGCTCACCATGGCGAAGTTAACGCAAATGGGATTCGATCCCGACCAAGGCGTGGATGTGCATTTTGACGCCCGCGCCAGGCGCGACGGAAAACCCATTGTGGCCCTGGAAAGCGTGGAACAACAACTGGCCATTTTCGATGACCTCTCGCCGGAGGATTCTGAAGGCCTGCTGCGGTTCACGATCCTGGAAGTGAACACGATCGGTACCGAAATTGACCGGCTGATCACGGCGTGGCAGACGGGTGATTTTGATTCATTGCAAGCAATTTTACTGGAAGGCTTTGGCGACGGGTGTGATTTTAATTAGTTGAGGATTCATGCGGCAGAGCGCAGGTGCGCGAGGATGGCGCTGA
>JAQCIA010000409.1 GCA_027620105.1 Verrucomicrobiota bacterium
ATGCGTGTCGCGGCGTTGGCGTATTCGCTCAGGCCAGCTTGACGCTGATCAGTTCATGGGGGCTGTAGGTCACGCGGAGCGTGCGGCCAGCGAGAGGCAGCGGGTCGCCGTCATCCTCCAGGATGTTGCAGCGCGTGGCGGTTTTGAAGTCGCGTGAAAGTGTGACCGTGGCCTCCCCGCGGGCGCCGTGGGCTTCGTAGAAGCGGAGGATGACGGCATCGCTGTCTTCGGCGCGCTTGATGGTTTCCAGAATCAGATTGGGATTGTCGACACTGGCGAATGTCGCGGTCAGTCCCGGCGCGGCGAGGAAACGCAGCGGGTTGTTGAAACGATAGGCCTCGGCGACGACGCCAGCGTCGCGCCAGTTGCCGGCGTGGGGCATGACGGCGAAGGCGAAGTGATGCTGGCCCATGTCGCAATCGGGATCCGGCGCTTTTGGAGCGCGCAGCAGGCTGAGGCGCATGGTGTTGTCGAAGGTGCTGCCGCCGTATTTGCAGTCGTTCAGAATGGCCACGCCGAAGCCGTGCTCCCCGAAATCGAACCAGCGGTGCATGGGCACTTCATAGCGCGCGAGATCGTAGGGCGTGTTGTAATGCGTGGGGCGCTCGACGTGGCCGAATTGCATCTCATAGGTCGCGTTCTGGGCGAGCGCGCGAATCGGGAAAGCCACCTTCAGCATCCGGTGTGACTCGTGCCAGTCAGCCTCGCAATGGAATTCCAGGCGTTGCGCGCCGGCATCGAGGCGCACGGTCTGCGTGATGCTGCTCGCCTTGCCGATGGTGTAGGTGAAGCGGATTTCGGCACGCAGGGCGTCGCGGCGCACGATGCTGTGGCTGGTGGCGGGGGAACAGGGCTGGCGCGTTTCGAGGTGGTAGGGGTCCACATCCCAGGCATCGAACTGCGTCGGGTGGTCATCGTAGAGCTCGAAGAGGTTCGCCTCGCCGGCCAGGGACTCGCGTTGCGTGGGCTTGTGCAGGAGGCTGAGCAGACGGCCCCCTGTCGTGAAGGTGGCGCGCAGATGGGCGCTCTCCAGGACGAGCGTGTTGTCGGGTGTGGAGATGGAGACCGCATCGGTGGTGGCGGTGACCTGGCCGGGACCGTAGGCCGGGGCTTCGATGAAGGCGAGCTTGTCACCCTGGGTTACCACTTCGGCACGGGTGAACGCGATCGTGTTGATGGGCGTCTTTCCGGCGGGCAGCAGTTTTTCACCGGCCTGGAAGAACGCGGAGAACTGTTCCGCGGAATCCGCATAGACCTGCTTGATTGAACTGCCCGGCAGGATGTCGTGGAACTGGTTCAGGAGCAGGGTGCGCCAGAGCGCGTTGATTTCGGCGCGGGGGTAGGGCGCTGCGCCGGCTGTCGCGAGGAACTCGAGGTCGTGCAGCAACTGCTCGGCGCGGCGGTTGTTGCGTTTGACGAGCGCCTGCGAGGTGTAGGTGCCGCGGTGGTATTCGAAGTACAGCTCGCCGATGAGCAGGGGGCGATCCACAATGTTCTTTTCCAGGCGGTCAAAGAAATCATCGCTGGTGCGTTGAACGGTGCGAGGCAGGCCTTCGAGGTTGTTCGCGCGGCGGATGATTTCTAGCATCGCCTTGGTGGGGCCACCGCCGCCATCGCCGAAACCATAGAGCATGATCGCTTCATTGCTGCGGTCGTGATCGCGGAACTCGCGCAGGTTATGGCGGAGCCAGGAGAGCTCGCTCTTGCCGCCCCAACAATCGCCCAGCGCATTATAGGTGTCGCTGGGCGGGAAATGGGTGAGGACTTCGCTGCCATCGATGCCGCGCCAGGTGAAGGTGTGGTGCTTCGGCTTGTTGAACCGGTTCCAGGATAGCTTCTGGGTGAGAAAGCGCGCGATGCCGGATTGGCGCATGATCTGCGGGAGCTGGCCGTTGTAACCGAAGACGTCGGGATTCCAGAACTCGCGGCAGCGGCGGCCAAACTCGGCTTCGAAAAAGCGCTGACCAAAGAGAAACTGGCGGCAGAGCGCTTCGCCCGAGGGGATGTTGCAATCGGGTTCGATCCAGGTGCCGCCGACGGGGACGAACTGGCCGGCGGTGACGGCCTGCTGAATCCGCGCATAGAGGTCCGGGTTGCGCTGCTTAATCACGTTGTACTGATAGGCCTGCGAGCAGGCGAAGCGGTATTCGGGATAGTCGCGCATGTAGGCCGTGGCGGAGCTGAAGGTGCGCTCGCACTTGCGGTCCGTTTCCGCCAGCGGCCAGAGCCAGGCAGTGTCGATGTGGGCGTGACCGATCACGGACAATTCGAGTGTGCGCCCGGCGACGGGGTGGGCGTAGAGCGCGCTCAGGATGGCGCGGGACGGTTCCCACGTGGCGCGTTCCTCCAGGTCGAGCGTGTTGCAGAAACGATTCAGTTCCGCGAGCAGCAGGCCCTGCCAGGCGCGGTCGGAGACGCCGGCGTCGGCGGCGAGTTCCGCTTCGAGGTGCGAAAGCACGAAGGCGTCCCAGTAGAGGTCCCAGGCCTGGGAATCAAAGCGGGCGATGTCGCAGCGGCGCAGATGGTAGGGGCT
>JAQCIA010000410.1 GCA_027620105.1 Verrucomicrobiota bacterium
CGAGGGAGGCGCCGGTGACGAAGTTCAGGCGCTCGCCGTGGTGCAGTGGCGCGCCCCAGGCGTGGGCGGTGGCGTACAGCGCCTGAAAGACCGCGGGGTCGCGGTGGATGCGGCTGCCGGCGATGAGAAAGCCCGTGGGCGAGAGCCCGAAGCCGAAAATGACGGGGCCGGAGTCGATATCCCCCCGGCCGCGCGGAACGTGGTTCGGGTATTCGCGCACGCCGCCGAAACCGAACACGCGCCGGAAGAGCTGCGCGTGCGTAGCCTCGTAGAGTTCGCGGGAAAGGGCGGGATCGGCGAAGGAGAGGAAGTAGAGTCCGAGCGTGGTGCCGGAACCACGCGGGGCATCGAGCGGCGCGCCGGACGTTTTGTCCACCGCTTGAACGAGGAGTCCGCTGGGTGGGTCGATGCTGTGACGACGAAATGACTCGCGCCAATCGGCGAAGAGTGCGGCACGATCGGTTCCGGTGAGTTGCGCGTGCAAGGCGACGGAGGCAAAGACGGCGCAGTTGTCGACGGGATAGGTTTCGCCCGGGTACGTTTCAAGCAGATGCGAGGGGCTCGCGGCGATGCGTCTGGCGAGGGCGGTGGAGATGCGATCATTCAGCGGATTGTACGGGGAGTCGGGATTCACCTGGCGATAGAAACCCAGAAGGAGATTCAGGTAGCCGAGGTAGGCGGCGTGATCTTCCGGCCCATCCAGCGTCGCCAGCGGATCGGTATTCCAGGACTCGCGGTCGAAGGCGCGGACCGCATCCGATTGAATTGCGTCGATGCAGCGCTCCATGAGCAAGATGTTGGGCTCACGGAATTCGGGATGCCGCAAGGCAGACTGTCCGAAGCCCAGGCCGGCCATGAGGTACGTTCCGAAGAGCCATTCGCCATCAAATTGGCTGGAGCCCGTTTGGAATGCGGCGCGATCCAGATCCGCCGACATCCAGTGCGCGACACCGTTGGCGAGGCGCGATTGGAGGGCGGCGTCATCGGTGAGCCAGGAGTTGGCGGGGCGCGAGCACCACCAATAGGGGAGCCAGCAGACGCCGGCAAGGAAGAGGCCGGCAGTGGCGAGTTGGCGTGTGGCGAAGGCGCGGAGACGGCGGGTACAGGGTTTGGGGGCCATTGGCGGTAGCTGATTCATGCAATGCCGGATTCTATTGATCGCGGGTTGTTGTGACGGAAGCGGTGATGGGGGCGGCGACCCCGGTTGCAGGGGTGGGCAAGCGGCGGCGCCTGTCCTTAGCCCCCTTGCCCGAACGCACCGTCACGTGCTTCATCGCGAAGTCCACGTCCTTCACGCGCAGCCGCAAGGCCTCCGCAATCCGCAACCCGCTGCCATAGAGCAGGCGCACGATCAACTGGTTCGCACCCTCCAGCAGGGGGATGATCTGCGTCACCTCCTCCCGTGTCAGCACCACCGGCAGGTTCACCTTCTTGTCCGCGCGCACCGCGTTGATCTTCTCGTCCAGCGGTTGCTCCAGGACCTTCTTGTAAAGGAACACGAGCGCATTCATCGCCTGGTTCTGCGTGGCCGGGGCCACGTTCTGCGTGATCGCCAGGTCCGTCAGGAATGCCTCGATCTTCGCCTCGCCGCCTTCCATGTCAGCCCGGCTCTGCATGTGATGAAACTTCGCAAACCTGCGAATCCAGTCCACATATGTCCGTTCCGAGTGGATCGAATACCGCCGCACCCGCATCACCCGTCGCACCTAATCCAACAGCCGCTCGTCCCGCCCGCTCTCATCCGCTTGATTCTCGGTTGACATGGCAACACCCCCGGCATAGCGTATTTCTGACACCAAAAGCAATGATAACGATAGCAGGGCAAACTTGCCCGAAAACCCGGCTAATATGAGCTTATCAGGGCAAAAGGTCCTGATAATCAATGGTTCGGGCAGAAGACTGAATGACGACCGGAAAGAGTGTTCGCTGGGATCAGACGTTGGTGATAGCTTTGGCGAAGACATCGGTGATGGTTGGGCCTGTGGCGCGTGCATAATCCACGGGGCGCGAGCATTCAGATCCACGGAGCGGCGGCGGTCCGGAGAATGAGAAAAGATCGCCCGAACAAGCAAATCCAGCCTATCGCCGGGAAGCCCGGCTCAGGCTGATTTGCGACGTTCTCCGAAGAGATGATGATGAAGATGATCACAGACAAGATCGGATTCACACCGATCAGCATAGATGCCTACGTTGAGCGGCACGCAAAGGCCAACCGGGATGACAAACCCGAGGAAGTCCGGGCTTGGCTGCAACGCGCCTTGCGGGATCACAAGGCAGGCGTGAAGTGCCAGTGCGGCAATCCGCTCTGGGTCATCGGGTCGGCCGTTTCCGGAAACGCGTGTTTTACCTGCATCACCGGCGCAGCCGGTCCCGATTCCGACTTTGAAATTGATGACGCAATGAAATGACGGAGAACCACAGCGTCGTGGCTATCGGCGCTACCGCGCCTCAGCCACACGCTGGTCGTTCGACCAGAAGATGAAGACACTGATCATAGGAGCGATTCTCACGTGGGTCACCGCGGCAATTGCCG
>JAQCIA010000411.1 GCA_027620105.1 Verrucomicrobiota bacterium
CTCCCGCCGCTACGCCCAGATCTGGCGATCCAGCGTGCGGTACTGTATGGCCTCGGAGACATGCTCCGGTGCGATCTGCTCCGCCCCCGCGAGATCCGCAATCGTCCGCGACACTTTCAAAATGCGATCATAGGCCCGCGCTGAAAAGTTCAGTTCCGTAATCGCCATGCGCAACAGATTCTGGGCGTCCTCGCCGATCACGCACTGCTTGTGAATCTGTCGCGTACCCATGCCCGCATTGTTGTGCAAGCCCGGCGTGCCCTTGAAGCGCTCCCGCTGAATTGCGCGCGCGGCCATCACCCGCTCGCGAATTTGTACCGAGTTCTCCCCCTTGCCCAGCGCGGCCAGTTCCTGGTAGCGGATGGCCGGCACTTCAATATGAATATCGATCCGGTCCAGCAACGGACCGGAAATCTTGTTGCGATACTTCTGAATCACCGTCTGCGTGCAGCGGCATTCGTGCGACGCATCGCCAAAATAGCCGCACGGACAGGGATTCATCGCCGCCACCAGCATGAAGCGACACGGAAACGTCACCGTCGCCGCCGCGCGCGAAATCGTCACCACGCCATCCTCAAGAGGCTGCCGCAAGACCTCCAGCACGTTACGGCGGAATTCGGGCAGTTCGTCCAGAAAGAGCACACCCCGATGGGCCAAGCTCACTTCGCCGGGAATTGGGTGGGCTCCACCGCCCAGCAACCCCGCATCCGAGATCGTATGATGCGGTGAACGAAAGGGCCGCTTCGCCACCAGTGCCAGATGCGGCTCCAGCGTCCCCGCAATGCTGTGAATCTTCGTCGTCTCCAGCGCTTCTTCCAGCGACATGACCGGCAGAATTGACGGTAACCGTTTGGCCAGCATGGACTTACCTGTCCCCGGCGGCCCCACCATCAACAAATTGTGGCCTCCGGCAACGGCCACTTCAATCGCGCGCTTGGCTTGCTCCTGGCCCTTGACATCGGCGTAATCGTCTTCGTTGCCGTCCGTGGACTGAAAGACTTTGGCAAGGTCGACGCGGTAGGGTTTCTGCACGAGCGTGCCGCTCAGAAAATCCGCGGCCTGCCGCAAGGTTCTTACGGGATAGACGGCGAGGCCATCCACCACCGCCGCTTCCTCCGCGTTGTCCTCCGGAACAATGATGCCCGCCATCCCTGCTTCGCGCGCACGAATTGCGATTGGCAGCACGCCCTTGACTCGCCGCACTTCGCCGCTCAGCGCCAGTTCCCCGACGATGGCAATCTGGGGCAGGTTTTCGACATCCATCTCGCCCGTGGCATGCAGCATCCCAATCGCAATCGGCAGATCGAAACTAGGGCCTTCCTTCTTGATGTCCGCTGGCGCGAGATTGATTGTGGTGCGCCCGATATGCGGCTTAAAGCCCGAGTTCAGAATGGCGGTGTGAACCCGATCCTTGCTCTCCTTCACCGCCGCATCCGGCAACCCCACAATCACCACCATCGGCTCCCCATGCCCAGCATTGACCTCAATCTCAACGCTGAAGGCGTCAACGCCATACACGGCCCCTGAATAGACTGTAGAAAGCCGCATGTGGTTATGTCTTCTTGTACGGCAAAGATTCTAGTGAAATCTCATCGCCCAGCGGTTCAAGCTCAGGGTCTTTGTGGACCAGAGTCGCATCCATCAATTTTGCCGTCGAGGCGACGAAAGCATCGGCGAGTGAAATCTGATGCTTGGCTTTGTAATGCGCGGCCAGCAGGCAAATAGTTTCATCCGAATGAATCCATTCAACCGGCCAGGCCTTGACAAGTCCGGTCAGGTAGTCAGCGGCCACGGCGCCCTGCTCCTGCAGGCTGATGGAACGGATTTCGGTTAACGTAACGAAGCTTGCCAGCAGCCGTAACTGTCGCCGTTCCGCCACGCGCAGATAACGTTCGACTGTTTCCGCTCCGGTTTCATTATCCACGAAACAGAAGATAGCGGACGTGTCGAGCAACACCGGCTTAGCCATGACGTTTTTCCTGGGCGCGGGATTTCAGCAGTGCCCGCGTCAGGCGGCTCTTTCCGAAGGCCGATTTGGCTTGGCCAATCGGGTCCTTTCCCAAAGGAACCACCCGAATGCTCAACCCATCATCGATCCATTCGAGGCGTGAAGAGGGGATGAGGCGGTGGGCCTTGCGAATGGCTGCCGGGACCACGGTTTGTCCCCGGTGCGAAATGGTCGTTTCCATAATCCTCCGTCTACAAATTGGATATCTTGTATTTACTTGATAATACAAGACGTATACCTGCCCGGCAAGCGCAGATTCACGCCGTTCGCGGCCGTCCCCGTCGCCGACGATACCGGCCCTTCTCCTGCGTCAGTTTTTCCGAAAATGCCGTGCTGCCGAGTACTCGCCTTCCTTCCCGCTCCTGCATCCAAGCATCATCTGCCGTCGACGCCAGAATCTCCCGATATTGGTCACGGTCGAACCCGCGTTTATCAGCTCCGATGTAGGGATTGGGTGCAGTCAGCCCGTCCGAATTGCCGGTGACATAGAACCGCGCGCTTGACCAGGCGTAGGCTTCAGCCGCC
>JAQCIA010000412.1 GCA_027620105.1 Verrucomicrobiota bacterium
AATGCTCTCGCCGGCGACGAGCCCTCAGCGATCGTCCTGTCGCAGGTCGACGGCGTGGCCCATCGCGTGCGCCTGCGCGACGGCGCGGCGGTCTGGAAGAGCGCGCCCATCGGCCGCACGGACGGCTCCCCCGCCGTGAACCATGGCCGCATCGTGTACGGCAGTTGCAATTCCTCCCTGCACGTGATCGCCGCCGACGACGGTCGCATCCTGGCTGAAATCCCCCTCTGCGACGACTGCCAGGTGGCCGGCGGCGTGGCCCTGCACGGGGACCGCGCCTTCAGCGGTTCGCGCAGCGGCGGGCTGTTTGCCGTCGATCTGCAGACGCCAGCCATCGCCTGGACGAACGCCGTCACCACCGGCGAAGTCTTCAGCACCCCGGCCGTGGACGACGGCCTGGCCCTGTTTGGATCGAACGACGGCACGCTCTTCGCACTGGATCCATCCACCGGCGCGACCGTCTGGACCTTCGCGGCCGGGCAGGCCGTGAGTTCGCCCCTGCTCGCGGCCGAGCGCGTTGCGTTCAGTGCGGGAGGCAATCTCTATGTGCTCGCGCGCGCCACCGGCGACCTGCTGTGGTCGCAAGCCGTCAGCGACCGCATCACCGCGCCGGCCGTGGCGGCGGGGTTGCTCCTGGTGGGCGCGGACGAGGGCACCTTGACGGCGTTTGGAGCACCTCCATGAACGAAAGTTTGCTGACGGTCGAAAACGTGTGGAAGACCTTTCCCGGCGCCGACGGCAACGTCGATGTACTGCGCGGCGTGAACCTGACCCTCGCGCCCGCGGATTGCGTGGCCATCACGGGGCCCTCCGGTTCCGGAAAGTCGACCCTCCTGCACTTGATCGGCACACTCGACCGCCCCACGCGCGGACGCATCCTGCTGGATGGCGAGCCGCGGCTCGCGGACCTGCGTAATCGCCACCTCGGCTTCATCTTCCAAATGCACCACCTGCTGCCACAACTCAATGTGCTGGAGAATGTCTTGGTGCCCGCGCTCATCAACCCGGCCAGCCGCGACGACGCCGTGGCCCACGCCCGCCGTCTGCTCGCGCGCGTGGGCCTGGAGCACCGGTTGTCCCACCGGCCCGGCACGCTTTCCGGCGGCGAGCGGCAGCGCGTGTCCGTCGTGCGTGCGCTGATCAACCGGCCGCGCCTCGTGCTCGCGGACGAGCCCACCGGCGCGCTCGACCGTGCCGCCGCAGGCGCGTTGATGGACCTGCTCGTCGAGGTGAACAGCGAAGCGGGCGCGGCCCTCGTGGTCGTGACCCACGCCGAACACCTCGCCGCCCGCATGCACCGCGTGCTCACCCTGCGTGACGGCGAGCTGGAATCACGGTTACACGGATGACGACGAAACAGGACACAACATCAATATTGATGTTGCGCAGCCATGGAATTCAGCGTAGAGTTCTATACGTCGCAAGCGGGCCGGTGTCCGGTGTACGAGTTTCTGGAGGAAC
Organism: Verrucomicrobiota bacterium; assembly: GCA_027620105.1. Classification (GTDB taxonomy): domain Bacteria; phylum Verrucomicrobiota; class Kiritimatiellia; order UBA8416; family JAIOPI01; genus JAIOPI01. The sequence goes on from JAQCIA010000412.1 coordinate 1,462, forward strand.
TCAAGGCAAGCGATCCGGCGGACCACGCGGCGGTGCTTCGCGGGTTAGCGAAACTGAGGGATCGCCGCTACCACCACGCACCCTTGTCCAAGGCGCTCGGAGACGACCTCTTTGAGTTGCGTCATGTCGGCAGGCTCAACACGCGCGTTTTGTGGTTCTTTGTGAAAGGACGGCGGATTGTTGCCGTTCACGGCATCCGCAACAAGGGGCAGGCCATCCCGACGGGCGACCTCGGGACGGCGCGGTCACGGATGCGCGACTGGCAGAAAAGGTTCAGAGCATGAAGAAGACGAATTTCGACCTCTATCTGGAGAAGCAACTGAAGGACCCTGTCTTTGCCGAGCGGTTCGAAGCCGCCGGCGAGGCGTGGGATGTAGCCATGAAGATTGCCGCATTGCGCGAGAAAGCCGGACTATCCCAGAAGGATCTTGCGCGCAAACTCAAGACATCCCAGCAGAACATCAGCCGCCTGGAGTCCCCGTCCTACGAGGGGCATTCCCTGAGCATGTTGCGCCGGGTGGCCCAGGCCCTGAATGCCGAGGTCAAGGTGGTCTTCGAACCCGCCCATGCCAGAAAACACACGGCGGTTGCCGAGTCCCGCGCACGCTACGGAAGCCGAAAATGAACCCCGCCCAGTGCATGACATCACGAAACGGCGCAGACGAGGGCCAGGATCACTGGCTGGAGTTGGACAACAATCCCTCGGAGTCGTACATCGATGCCTACGATGAACCCAAGATCGTGTTCAACGAGACATCGAAGCGATTGCACGCCTACCTGGACACGGAAGGCAACGCGATCAACAAGACGGGCTTCATCATCCTGTCACCAGACGCCTCCTACATTCTTGCCGTCATGAACTCAACGCCGCTGGACTGGCTGTATCGTTCGACCTTCCCCTCATGGGGTGACCCCTGGAATTCCGGGCGAGTCCAGTTCAGAGGCAATCTGATGGGCAAAGTGCCGATCCCCGCCGCTTCTGCCGCCGATAAGGCGCGACTGACCAAACTGGCGGAGCGGGCGGCGAAACAGGGGGAAGCGAGCG
>JAQCIA010000413.1 GCA_027620105.1 Verrucomicrobiota bacterium
CCCGCATGAAGGAAGTCGTGGCGGAAACGGCCACAAAGTATGACCTGGTCATTTTCGACGCGCCGCCGATCATTGGCGTGAGCGACGCCTCGTTGCTCGTGCGTGAAGTGGATGGCGTCATGCTTGTGGTGCAGCACCGCAAGTATCCCCGCTCCGTGTCCATGCGCGCCAAGGCGATGGTGGAAAACGCGGGTGGCAAGATCGTGGGGGTGGTCCTGAACAAGATCAATATTTTCAAGGACTATTCGTATTTCTACCACTACAGCTCCTATTACTATGCTCCCCGGCGGGGTAGCGACGATGCGCCCAATCAGCGCAAGCCGGTGAAGAAGAGCTGAGGAAGACGGCGTTACATGGGCACAAAACGACATGCTGTGGGTGGCGGATGGCGGCACGCTGCGCGGCAAGGGATGCTCGCCTTAGGTCTGGGGTTGGTGATGGCGGGCTGTGCCAGCAACCCACTGGCGGGGCAGCGTGTGGCGGCATTCACGCCGGATGTGCAGGCGCGTGATCGGATGCCTTGGAAGTCCGTCGCGCAGGCTGATTCCAGCAAGGATCCATCGACGGTTCGCGAACAGGAGTCGGATGGTACCCTGGCGGATTTCAACGCCGGGACATCCGATGAGCAAAACACCGCGGTTGCCACGGAGTCGCAGCAGTTGCCTGGAACCGGCGGCAGTAGTTCACCCACGCGGGTCCTGCGTCGTGATGATCGCCTGACCATCGCCCTGCGCGGCATTCCCCGTCCCGAAGAGATTGTCGAAATCATCGACAGCGATGGCCATGTGAACCTCTCCTACATCGGGCTGGTCAAGTTGGAAGGCCTCAGCACGGCTGAAGCCGAAAACGTGATTGAACATGCGTATGTGGATCGTGGGATTTACCGCAGCGTCAACGTGAGCATTCTTTCTCAGGAAGATGCCTATTTCGTTCGCGGGGAGGTCATGCGTCCCGGCAAGTATCCGCTGACCGGGGACACGACCCTCGTGATGGCGATCATCGCCGCGGGCGGCTACACAGATTTCGCCAAGCCCAGTCGCATCAAGGTGATCCGGGGTGACGAAGTTCTGATTCGCAACGCCACGCGGATCGAAGCGCGTGAAGTGAAGGATTTTCTGATTCAGGACAACGACGTCATCGTGGTGGATCGCCGCATCGTCTTCTAGCCCGCGCCACGGGATATCCGCCCGCGCGAGTTCCTTGGGCATCGGCGACCCCATCACGGCATGCGGGAAAGCTGTTATGCAGCGTGTGGCTACCATATTGGCCGGCTTTGCACTGGTGGCGCTGGGACTCCTTGGCGTCGTGCATGGCCTGCGCGCCGGCATCGCCCACAGTCTCGACTTCGCCTGTCGCTATGGTGTGTGGGTCGGGCAGCCGGATCGCATTCTGGCGGCAGCGGAGCGGGCCCATCGGGTGTACCCGCACAATTATCTGATCTGTATCGTTGCCGGTGAGTCGGCGTACTATGACCGATACGATGCCGGTGGCCAAGTGCGGGCGGATCGCCTGGCCGCCGCCGCGGCCTGGTGTGCGCGCGGCCTGGTGTTGAATCCGCTGGCGAGTCAGCTGCGGATGCTGGACATGCGCCTGACGGAACCACATGCGCTGTCGTCGGCGATTCGGAAGTGGGAAGCGTACGTGGATTGGGAATGCTGGGAGCCCCACAATCACGTTGTGCTGGTGGAGTTGTACAGCAAGGCCGGGCGTTATCCCGAGGCACTCGAATCGCTGGCCTTGCTGGAGCCCGATCCCGCTTCCCACGCCCGCGCGCGTCGCCATATTGAGCAGGCCTGGCGTGGTGAGATGGATGCCATGCAGGCCCTGCAGCATGCAGCTACGCCGTGAGCTTGCGCCCTAGGCGACGCAGGGCACGCACTTGCAGCGCAACGTACCACGCGCATAGCCCACCCGGCAGGAACCACAGCAGGCGGGCGTTTCGGGCAGACAGCGTGCGCGGACTGCTGATGCGAATCCCTCCCATCGCCACCTTGCTGATGTGCATGCCTGCATGGACATAGTCCACGATGGCAAACACGCGATAGTAACTGCCCGGCACGGCCCAGGCGCTCACCAGCGGGAAGGTGTGTTGGGTCTGGCCCTGCGGGGGAAGTTCCAGGCTTACCGGTTCCGCGGTGAACCCACCCAATTCGTCGGGCAGCATCAACCGGCACGACGCCTGCAGGGGGACATCCGCATGTGAACGCAGATTCAGCAGGATTGACCCGCGGCGGCGCAGTTCGACGACGGGCAGCGACGCGTGCAGCGGTTCGGGGTCGGGTGGTTCGCCGGTGTAGACCGGGATCGTGGTAACGGTGGTGAAGGGGTGCCCGTTGCGATCGGCATAGTGCATGGCCACCACGGCAGTATAGGTTCCAGGCAGCGCGGGCGCGGGCCCCACGTCGATTTCCGTCGTGCGTGATGCATCCGGCGCAAGTTCCGTGTAGGCCGGTTGCGTGTGCCATGTGTCATTGAACCAGACGCGCGGCCGGACGTTGCGCATGG
>JAQCIA010000011.1 GCA_027620105.1 Verrucomicrobiota bacterium
GCATATATGGTTTCGGCGTATTCGCCGCCTCCCGCGCCGGCATCCAGCAGGGCGCCGCTGCGGGGCACGGCTTGAAGCGCGTCCAGGATCCGAGGCCGTTCGACGGCATAGCGCAGCACATTGCTGGAGTAAACCAGTTTGGCGATCCATTCACGCAACATGAGTAGCCTCCGCGGCGGGGGCGGGAGACGGCTCCGGCGTTCGCGAGGCCGCCGCCACCATTCCTGCCAGCAGGAAGAAGAGCGCCGTCATGAAGTTTGGGCCGCTGAAGAAGCCCGTGGAAACATAGCCGAAAGACAGCGCCGTGAGCCAGCGCAACGTGGTTTTCTGCACGGGGTCAGAGGTTTGGCGAATCGCCCGAAAGGCTTCCCGGCACCACTGGATATAGAACGCGAGGAAGAGCAGTAGCCCCGGCACGCCGGTATACATCACCAACGCGAGAACAAAGTTGTGGACACGCGCGGCTTCCAGACCTTGCGTCGGAAACCGCATGAGAAACTCGTTGTATCCGTAGCCGTTTCCCATCAGGAAATGCCGTGAGAAAATCTGCTGAAGCACATCCCACGTGTACACGCGGTCGCCGAGGGTGCCCACCGTCGCAAATCGGCGCAGCATGTCGGCCTGAATCTCGGGAATTGCCCAGGAGAAGCGCACGATCAAGTAATCGGAGCCCAAGATGCACAGGGGGAACAGACACATCAGGATTGCAAGGATCTGCCAGGCCCGTGAGATCACTTGGAGGCGCAGCATCTGGTACATCGCCACGGTGGACAGCAGGCACAGCCAGGGGCTGCGCGTCAGGCTGGTCAGAAGTCCGAACAAGAACAGCCCCGTCAGCGTCGCGCGCTTGAGCAGGCTGGTGCGACGCTTGTGGAACTGGATCAGGATCAATACCAAACACGTGTTGAGGAACAGCCCCCATATCAGGGGATCGGGAAAGAATGAATAGCCGTAGAAGAACTGGTCGGCGGGGCCCTGTAGAAAGGCAAAGACCTTGCTGCCTTGGATCGAGTAGCGGTACGTCTGTGTGGCCCACACGACGTCCAGAGGCGTGGGGCCCGTGAAGAATTGCACGAACCCATAGGCCAGAGCCAGGAGGCTGACGCGGAATAGCACCTTGGTCAACCGACCCAGGATGTTGAGTGACAGCGCGCAGCCCGCATAATAGAGCATGGCGGGCAAGAGGTTCTGCAGCAGCATGGATACGCGACTAAGCGGCGGCAGATACAATTCGGATGGCGCCAGCAACGTCAACCCGGCGGCAAGGAGCAGAAACAGGGTCAGGAACTTGCCGCTAGCGGGGAGCGGCTGGTTCCGCAGTTGGCCGACGAAAACGATGACGATCACGGCGTAGACCGGCACCGTGAAGAAAAGCGTCGCGTAGTAGATCCAGGGTGAGCCTGTTACGAAACACACCAGACGCTTGGCCAGGTGCACCAGCACATCGGCAACGAGCAGGAATGGAACCAGGTTCTCCAATCGGAGATGGGTCAACGAGGCCAGCAGCAGCAGGACCACCGCATACAGATTGATGCCCGTGATGACCGGATCGCCGATATTCGCGCCAATAAAAACCGCTAGAACCACACTGACGGCCATCACCAGAATCTGCGTCACGTTGTGTTGTACGCTCATGTCGGTCGGATCGTCCCGCGCAACAGCCTCAACGTGGGCGGCAGCAGCCAAAGCAGGTAGACCAGCGCCGAGGCCGCGCGTGCTGCGGTGGCTCCTGCTACGCCATAGGAGTAGGTTAGCAGCACGCCCGCGCTAACGGTGAACAGTCCCGCCGCGAGCGTGGCGCGAAAGAGAATATCGGGCCGCCGAAGCGCGCGAAGCGCGGTGCCCAACCCAGTGTCGCCGATACTGCGCGCAATGACCTCCATGGTGAACCACGGTAGCAGAAAAGCCGACGCAGCGTAGCACGCATTCGGGTAGACGAATGTCAGCAGCGCTCGGCCTCCCATCAGGACCAGCAACGAATACCCAAGGGACAACAACAGCGCCACGCCTGCCAATCTGAGGGTCGTGCGCCGGAGGCGTGTCGGCGGGTCCACCGCCAGGCGGCGAGTCATCCAGGGGACGGCCAGGGATCCTCCCATTGTCATCACTTGCTGAACGGGCAGGAACAGGTTTTCGAGGGCGCGCAGCGTGCCCGATTCCGCCAGTCCGCCCATGTAACCTAGCAGCGGAATGTACGCGGCCGAACTCAACCATGCGAGGCCATGCCCCGCCAGGAACCATCGTCCGAAACCGAAGTGCTCCGCCCAAAGCGTTCGGATGTGAATCACGCCTTCCGTGGCGGAAGTCCCTTCAGTCCGTGCCGTAAGCCTGTGCTGCAGCAGAAGTCCGGCTAGCAGGCTTGCGACGCCCAGAAGCAGAAACGCGCCGTGTGCGCTGACCAGTCCCCATGCCCTCATGTACACCAAGCCCGTCAGCAGGATTGCGGCGTACACCGCACTTGCGACCAGTGCAAGGTGGGGGCGCGATTGGACATAGGATAGCCGACGAGCGACCCAGACAAACAGAATGCAGGGCTCCACCACTGCCAGCGCGGCGCAGGACAACGCCAGTTGTGCGTTGTACCTGTGCAATGCGGCGGCGGCGAGCAGCAGCACGGCCGTGAACGCGCCGCCAATCATCCAGGTGGTTTGGAACAGGCGCCGCGCATACTCGCGCATCCGGTTGCCATATGAACCGGGGCCCACAACAATCGCCGGTTCCAGCACAAGCGCGTTATGAACCGCGAACAACAGAAAATGGATCGAAAACGCGACGGCGAACACCCCATAAGCATCCGGGGGCAGCCATCGGCAGAGCAGCATGGTAAGCAGGAAATTCGTGCCGGAAAAGAAGCCGTGGTCTCCGACGCCCGCCACACCCATTGACCCCCAGCGGAAAAGCCTGGACGCCTGCCTCATACTTCCGCTCCCGAAACAGGGACCAGTCCAATCTGGTCCTCCGTGATCAACAAATAGACCAGCGGCCGCTCGGTCCAGGAACCGGTGTTGAGATAACGCACGCCTTCGAAGATGCTGTCCTCGATGAAGTGCGTGTGCCCACAGGTCACCGCCGCGAAGCCGTTCTCGCGGGCGTGCTCCACGGCATTCAGGCGCACCGTGCGGCACAGATACTCGTACAGGAAGGCGAACTTTTTTGCGTAGTAGGCCACATGGACCGATTCCGCGCCCAGCGTCACCCGCAGATGGTGCAGGCATCGAAACAGCAGCAGAAACGCGCGATGGTACGGCATGACGTTGTCGAAGTCATGTCCGTGGGTGATGAACAGCCGGTGTTCGATGGCATGGGTGGGGACAAATTGAATGCCGGCGGGATCGGGCATGCGGTAGGTGTCGTCGTGGTTGCCGGGGATCCAGATCACGGGCTGCCGCAGGGATAGGGCGCGCAGCGCGGCAAGTACGGTTTCATGCTCGGGCGGCAGCTTCTTGTTCCGGCGATCGATGGTGTCTCCATTTAAAACGAGCGTGGCGTCGCGGGGCAGTCCGGCGAGAAAGTCCAGAAATTCAGCCGCATGACAGTGACGGCTCCCGAGATGCAGGTCGCTGACTACGATGGTCTTCACGCCGCGGGGCCCTGCTGCGACGCGGCCCCCGTGCCAAACGGCAGCGCCACCAACGCGGCGAGTAACCAGGTAGTGGCCGGCATCTGCAAATTGAAATCCCCCAGTGAGTGGAAGGCCATGGCCGCCGTGCACAGCAGCGCGGCCAGCGGCATGGCGGCGTCGATGCCGGCATCCGGACGTCGCCAGGCGCGGGTGTCGTTGTAGTTGGCCGCGACCACGCGCCGCCGCAGCGCCACGACAACCAGAGCGCCGGGAATGACGAACAGCGCAAAGCCGATGATGCCGAACTCTTCGAGCAGCTGCAACCAGTCGTTGTGCACGGCGTTGACCACATGCGTATTCATCGGCCGCGTGGGCCAGCGTCGGGCCGCACGATCACCATCCGGACTGGGACCATAGTGCGGCCAGACGTGCATGTGCATGCCCGGTCCGATGCCCAGCCAGGGATGCGAGCGCCAGGCGCGTACGGCGCCGGCAAACATCAAGGGACGGTCCTGCTCCCGAAGGACGTCGACCACAAATGGAATCGCCTCACGCAATGGGATTTCCCGGGCCTGCGCAAACCCCACATAGCGTTCGAAGCGCGCCACGTACCCGTCGGCAACATTTACGATGATGACCAGCCCGGCCACCAGCGCGACCAGCGTGCTCAGTCGCAGCCAGAGGCGTACGGACGATGGCAAATGCGCAAACCCCCACACGAGCGTGGCGCCGGCGATCACGAGCAGTGTCAGTCCGGCACCCCGTGATTTGCTGAGGACCACCCCCACCGGGGCCAGCGCCACGAGCAACGCCCCCGTCGTGCGCAGCGAGCCGGCGCCGCACCGAATGAACATGGCGAGCCCGAGACAGATCGCGAGCTCCATGATGCCGGCGAAATGGTCCGGGCAGAAATAACTGCCTGTGGCCCGCTCATCGTAGATGTACGCCGCGCCACCGGGAACCCAGAGCACGTGCCGGCTGCCGTCGATCAGGTGGTTCGCGAGGCCGTACGCGCCAAGGGCGAACAGATCGGCCACGCACAACACAAACAGCGTGCGTCGTGCGGCAGGCCCTGCACCGGCCAGCGCGATCAGGGCCACGAGCCAGGCAGTGAGGTGCAGCAGAAAGGCACGCTCGGCGTCAATGTAGACGCCGGCCTGACGGAAGCGCAGGTAGGCATACAACAGGAACGGCACAAAGGCCGCAAACAGCCAGCCGTTTCCGCGCGCCAAAGGAAGCGGCTTGCCACCGCCGAGGGTCCAGCTCAAGCCGAGGCATAGCGTGGCCACGGACAAGGCGATGGCGAACCCCCAGAAGCACCACATCTCCCAGGCACCAAAAAGCCACGGCCCCACCAGCACAACCGTGGCCGTGATGAGGAACGCCGCCTGTCGAAAAATGAAAGCCAGTCGCTGCATCTTGTCACACTCCGTGCACGTCCATTATGCGGGCGACATGGACGCGTTTTTCTCCATACGACACGACAACGAGGCGGACTATAGCAAGCCGCCCCGCGACGGGCAACGCGGGGACGGGAACCCCATTGGTCGCTGAATCGGCGCATACGGACGCGCCACAGGCCCATGCGTGGCACGGTCCCGAAACCGCGCAGGGCGTTCGGATTCGATAGGGATTGCCTGATGCGGGCGCTTTCCTTATCATGAAAACCAATGATCGGATCGGTCAGTTGTCGTGCAGCCGTCATCCCCGCACTCCCCCGGCGTAACCTGTGGCGTAGCGCCATTGGCCGCGGATTGTGGCTTGGCGGGTTGCTCGTGGGATCTGTCGGCTTGATGGGCACAGCCTGCTCACAACACGCGGAACCACCGCACGCGCCGGCGGTCGGGGCATCATCATCGGGAGCAGCCATGCAGCATGATCGCGTTACCAAATCGGACGAAGAGTGGCACCAACTGTTGACAGCGGAGCAATTCAAGGTCACGCGCAAGAAGGGCACGGAACGGGCGTTCAGCGGCGCCTATCACGATTTCCATGGCACGGGCACGTACATGTGCGTGGCCTGTGGTGAACCGCTGTTTTCGTCCAAGGCGAAGTTCGATTCCGGGACAGGCTGGCCCAGTTTCTGGGAGGTGGTGGACAAGGCCAACGTGGCCGAAAAGTCTGATCGCGCATTTGGCATGCGGCGCACGGAGGTGTTGTGCGCGCGTTGTGATTCCCATCTCGGACACGTGTTCAATGATGGTCCCGCGCCAACCGGACTGCGTTATTGCATCAATTCCGCCGCGTTGAAATTCGAGCTCGAAGCTCACAGCCCACCCGCATCTGCACCAAAGGAAAACTAGTTCCGTCGCGGCACGATCATCGGATCGCCCTGCGCGGCCCTGCCCCATGTCGGACTCATTGACAGACACAAACGCGGCGCCAACTGAGACACCAGCCGAACGGGAACTGGTGCTCGAACTGAATTTTGTGCCCGAGTGGGCACGCAAACCACCCAATGCCACCTCGTTCTTCCGCGACCGTCCGGGCGGACGGCGACCATCCGAGGACCACGGCGGACGACGCGATCCACGCGGGCGTACTCCGGATCGCGGGCGACCCGGCGGCGGGGATCGCGGCGGCAACCGTCGCACCGGCCCGGGCCAGGATCGCGACCGGCCGCGTACGCACCAGGCCGCCCCACGGCATGCCCCAGTCCAGCGTTTGCCGTTCCGCACCCGATTTCTCCCCGATGATCGCCAGATCGGCGTGATCGTGAAACGCATCCGCAGCGGCCAGCGGGCCTACCCCATTGGCGAAATCGTCGGGCTTTTCCTCGACAATCCCGATGCCTGCCGCGTCAAACTGGAAAGTGCCGACCCAAATCTGCGCCTGTTCCAGTGCACCGCCTGCGGTCTAGTGGCGCTCGATCGCCAGGAACTGGATGTCCACATTCTCGGTCAGCACTTGCCCGATTTCTTCGATGTGGAAAAAGTCGTCGGCGAGCCCGCAACCGGGAAGTTCGTGTGCGTCGCCAAGTGCGGATTGAGCGGCACCTTGCTGGGACCGCCCAATCACAACGCCTACGCCGAGCGGGTCGAAGAAGTTCACCGCACGTCCTATGCCCACATGTCCCTCGACGAATACCGCCGCAGCATTCAGACCCTGCACGACGAGGCGTTGATCGAGCAGTGGAAAGAAGAAAGCCGCACGCAAACGCTGTACCGCCCCAAAGGACAGCCCAGCGAGACGCCCGGGCTGAAGTGGAGTGCCGCAGTTAGCGCATTTCGAAAGCAGCATGCCGACACGCTGGTCCGCCAGGCCGCCTACGCCACGCTGCCCGTGGCCGTGGCCCGCCAGATCACGCATGCGGGTCTCCATCAGACGCTGGCCGATGCCTGGATGCGGGAATGTCGCTCCCCGCGCGACTTGCCGCTCGCCATCCAGGGCGCCCTGCACGGACGGCACATGCATTTGTTTCGCGCCGGCGCCGGCCAGCGCTTTGTTACCGCCATCCCACCGGCACCGCTCGCCCCGGACCGCGCCATCGAATCCATTCGCGCCGTCTTGCTGCATCTGCGCGCCCATCCCGGTTGCACACGGGCCCAGCTGCTGGCGGATCTGCTGCCCGGCGCGGCCACGGATGGCCCCGAGGCTGCGGCGATCCTCTCGCCACTGGGCTGGCTTGTGGAACGCGGACACATCATTGAGTTCTTCAACGGCACCATGGCCGTGCCCATGGGAAAATCATGACCCCGTGCGCACGCCTTGGTCTTTCCCTGGCACTGGCGCTGACCGGTGCGCGAACCGCCGGTGCCGAACCGGCGCCGCTCGAACCCGTACGCATGCGCGACGCCCCTGCCCTGGCAACCCCCGCCGAACCACAGCTGGTCGCCGTGACCCTGCATGAAGCGCCCGTCATCGCCATGCCCGCGGAACGCAACGCCAGTGATCCTCTTCTCGACAGCGGCAACTGGATGCGCGGCATCGCAGCCCCGGCGGGGCCGGCTCCCATCGTCGCGCAACAGGAGACATCGCCACGCCAGGCCGGCTGGATGAATCGCGATGGCACAAAGAAGGGCGACAGCACCAGCGCGATGCGCGGCCCCGGCATGGCCGCCGGCTGGCTCGCCGAAGGCGTCTACGCCATTCGCGCACGCGAAGAAGGCGCCGCGTCACGCAGCGAGTCTGATCCCTTCTCCCTGGATATCGATCTGGACGCGTCGGACTTGAACCGCGAAAGCTTTCGGATGGGCTCGGGCCGCGAGCACCGACGCGAGAGTGCCTGGTCGACGCCGACCCGTAGCAGCCTGCGCAACAACACGGATGCCGACCCCGTGTCGTATTACGGCGTGCAGAACGGCGCCGTCACCATGCCGGGTGATCGCATGCCCTCAGCGCGCGAGCAGAACCTGTCGCTTCCCGCGTACGGCGACGCCGATTACAACCGGTGACGCACGCATCGCCCGCAACTGGCGCAGGGCCGGTGCCGCATGCGTGGATCGCACGATCACGACGTACCCTACGCCCATATTGAAGACGCGATACATCTCGTCGGTGTCCACGCGCCCCTCGCGCTGCAGAAAATCAAAGAGCGGTCCCGGCGACCACGCCCCGGTGTCGATGCGAATGCTCACGCCGTCCGGCAGAATGCGCGGCACGTTGTCCAGCAAGCCGCCACCCGTAATGTGCGCCATGCCTTGCACGGGTACCTGCTGCAACAGGCGGCGCACCGGCTTGAGATAGCTGCGATGCACCGCCAGCAGGATATCCGCCACGGAACGTTGCGTGCCCGGAAAACGCGACTGGATCTTCAGCCCGGCCTGTTCGAACACCACGCGCCGTGCCAGCGAATAACCGTTCGTGTGCAGCCCCGTCGAGGGCAGTCCGATGACCACGTCCCCCGCCCGGATGCCGCGACCGGCGATCACGCCCTTGCGCGGAACGGCACCAACAATGGTGCCCACGAGATCATATTCGTGCGGCGGATACAGGCCCGGCATCTCGGCCGTCTCGCCGCCCAGCAGCGCGCAACCGTTTTCGCGGCATGCCTTGCAGAGGCCGGCGATCACGTCGCGAAAAATAGGCGCTTCAAAATGCGAGGTGCCGATGTAATCCAGAAAGAACAGCGGGAAGGCGCCTTGCACGAGGATGTCGTTGACGCAATGATTCACGAGGTCCTGGCCGATGGTGTCGTGGCGCCCCGCCATCGCCGCCACCTTGAGCTTCGTGCCCACGCCATCCGTGCTCGCCACCAGCACATGGTCGCGTCCCGGCGACGCAAACATGCCCCCGAAGGAACCGATATCGCTCAACACGCCTGGAATGACCGTGCGCTTGACCAGCGCTTTGATGGCCGTCAGCGCCCGCATCTTGTTGTCGATATCAACCCCGGCGGCGGCATACGCGGATTTACGTTTCGTCATGTGCAGAATTCCCAACGTCGCTCTTCGCGCCAATTCGCGTTCCTTCGCGGCCGCCCCATAGGCCTCACAGCCCGACGGCCCTGAATGTCCGGTTCACATCCTTGAAATGCACCTGCAGATCGAACACCTTGTTCAAGTCTTTGGCTGACACCTTGGCCATGATTTTGGGATCCGCTTCAATGAGGCCCCGTAGATCACGATCCTCCTCCCATGCGCGCATGGCGTGGCGCTGCACGAGCCGGTATGCCGCTTCGCGACTGAATCCCTTGTCCGTCAGCATAAGCAGCACCTGCTGCGAATGAATCAGCCCGTGCGTCATGTCCAGATTCGCCTGCATGCGCTTGGGATACACGCGCAGGTTGCGAATCAGTTTTTCCAGATTCGTCAGCATGTGATCCAGCGCGATGGTGCTGTCCGGCACGATGATGCGCTCCACGGATGAATGGGAAATGTCGCGTTCATGCCAGAGGGCCACGTTCTCAACCGCCGCCACCAGGTTCCCACGCAGCACGCGCGCCAGGCCGCATAGTTTTTCGCCGGTGATCGGGTTTTTCTTGTGGGGCATCGCCGATGAGCCCTTTTGCGCGGCGCCGAAAAACTCCTCAACCTCACGCACTTCGGTGCGTTGCAGGTGCCGGAATTCCTGTGCCCACCGCTCCACGGATGCGCCCACCAGCGCCAGCGCCCCCATATACTCCGCATGCCGGTCGCGCTGCAGAATCTGCGTGGAGATCGCCGCCGGACGCAGACCCAGCCGCTTGCACACATAGGCTTCCACAAAGGGCTCCAGGTGCGCATGCGTGCCCACGGCGCCGGAAAGCTGTCCCACGGCGATGGTCTTGCGGGCCGCTGCGAGGCGTCCCAGCGCGCGTCCGAATTCGTCGTAGCAAAGGGCCATCTTCAGCCCGAACGTGATCGGCTCGGCGTGAATGCCGTGCGAACGCCCGATCATCGGCGTGAACTTGTGTTTGCGCGCCTGCGTGGCAGCAGCAACGCGCACGGCCTTGACGTCGGCGATCAGCATGTCCACCGCCTGCACCATTTGCACGGCGAGTCCGGTATCCAGCACGTCCGAACTGGTGAGTCCGCGATGAATGTAGCGCGCGGAGGGGCCCACGTATTCGGCCACGTTGGTCAGGAAGGCGATCACGTCGTGATTTACCTTCGCCTCGATTTTCTCGATGCGCTTGACGTTGAAATTGGCGCGCTTGCGGATGCGCGCCAGATCCGCGGCGGGCACGCGCCCACGCTTGTGCATCGCCTCGCAGGCCAGAATTTCGACCTGCAACCAGGTGCGGTATTTGTTCTCGTCCGTCCACAGCGCGCCCATGGCGCGACCGGTATAACGCGGAATCATGGAAATCCCCCTCGTGCGCCGGGCGTCTCGCCCGAACCACTACCCATCGAAGGTAGAAAAGGCCGGCCACTCTGTCCATCGCCTTTCACGCCTGATCACGCCGAAAGTCACCTTGGATCGTTGACTGGCATCGCGTTCGGCGGGCTTTACGGCGTTGAAATGGGCGTCGACTACACGGCCGAAGGTCGGGACACATTTCCGAAAACGCATGCCGATGACATCATTTCCAGGGCGCGGTCGATCAGGCCAGCACCCGGCGCGATGGTTGACTGGTCGGTCGATTTGGATATGCTCGGGTCTTTATGAAAATTCTCATCATTGGCGGAGGCGGGCGCGAGCACACGCTGGCGTGGACACTGGCCCAAGATCCCATCAAGCCGGTGCTCTTCTGTGCGCCCGGCAATGGCGGCACGGCTACGCTCGGCACCAATCTGACCATCGAGGCGGAAGACTTGGACGCCATCACAGCCTGGGCCACGGCCAACCGTCCCGACCTGACGATTATCGGCCCCGAAGCGCCACTCTGTGGTGGCCTCACGGACCGCTTGCAGGCCGTTGGGCTGCGCGTCTTTGGTCCCAGCGGCGCCGCCGCCCAACTGGAGGGCAGTAAGATTTTCGCCAAGGACGTCATGCGCACCGCCGGCGTTCCCACGGCGGAAGCCAATGTGTTCGACGACCCGCAGGCCGCACTTGCCGACATCCGCCGCCGCGGTGCGCCCATCGTGGTCAAGGCTGAGGGCCTGGCCGCGGGCAAGGGCGTGTTTGTGTGCACCACCATCGCCGAGGCTGAGCAAGCCATCCATGAAACCATGATCGCGCGCGCATTTGGCGAGGCCGGGCAGCGGGTCGTCATCGAGGAATTTCTCGATGGCGAAGAAGCCTCCATTCTCGCCCTCGTGGATGGCGAGCACGTCGTCATGCTGGCCTCGGCACAGGACCACAAGCGCGCCTTCAACAACGACGCTGGCCCCAACACCGGCGGCATGGGCACCTATTCGCCCGCGCCCTGCGTCACCGACGCACTCTGGCCCGTGATTCGCACAGAAGTCTTCGAGCGCACACTGGCCGAACTGCGGCGACGGGGGATCACCTATCGCGGCGTACTCTATGCCGGCCTGATGCTGACCGCGCGCGGGCCGAAAGTGCTGGAATTCAATTGCCGTTTCGGCGATCCGGAAACCCAGGTCGTCCTCCCGCGCCTGCGCACGCCCCTGCTGGCCGCGCTGGAGGCCTGCGTCGACGGGCGCCTGACCGAACAGCACGTGGACTGGTCACCCGCCCCCTGCGTATGCGTGGTGATGGCATCCGGGGGATATCCCGGCTCCTACAAGAAGGGCATCCCCATCACCGGCATCGCCGCCGCCGAGCGCGTGCCCAACGTCACGGTTTTCCACGCCGGCACGCGCGTCGCTGGCGACCGTCTGGTCACGTCCGGTGGTCGCGTGCTCGGCGTGACCGCCCTTGGCTCATCCCTGCCGGAAGCCTTGGATCGCGTCTACCGTGGCACGGCATGCATCCAATTTGAAGGCGCGCACTTCCGCACCGATATTGCCGCGCGCGCGCTGGTTCGCACGGCAACACCGACCGCCACAAAATAGTAGTATCCCTGTTGGGCATGCATGCATAACTTGATTGCCATGGCCGGGACGGCTCTCCGACTTGCGCGCTGTAGCCTTGGCGCAGGCGTGAGCGTCCGCAATAGTCATCCGTGAGTGCCATCATTTGTCGTTCTGCATCCATACGGTTATGCATGGTTCAATGAAGAGCGTAGTGCGGCGCGCATCGGCGCCTGGTCTATGGTTGATCCTGACCATCACGACCCCGGCGGCTCCGGTGGCGGACCTGCTCCGGGCGCTCGATCCCTACGGTCCGGTGAACACACAGCGGGTCGAGCGCGCCGCCCTTGAAGCCGCCCTCCGCGCCATGGACCCGGGCGCCACCTTCGTCCCGGCGATGCCCGCAACCGACAACGCCCCCACCCCGCCTCTGCTCAATCAACAAGCCCGCTGGCCCGAGGACATTGTCCTGTTCGCGTTCAATGGCCTGCATCCCGATCAGGCCGATGCACTTGCCACCATGCGTACACTGCTCACCCCAAAACCCGTCGGCGTGATTGTCGATTTGCGCGGCGCCGGCGGTGACAGCCTGGAAACGCTCGACCTCGCCGGGGGCTTGTTCTTCCCCCACGCGACGCCCCTGTATGAACTGCGCGATGGCCACGGGACTAGCGTTACCACGCACTATGCGCGCGCCGAATCACCCTCCCCAGAACTCCCTCCCCTCATGGTGCTGATCGATGCCAACACCCACGGCGCGGGTGAATGCCTGGCAGCCATCCTGCGCGGACATGCCGGCACCATGCTGCTCGGGGCGCGTACGCGAGGCGATTCTGCCAGCCGCACCATCATCCCCTGGTCGGAACAGGAGCACATCCGCTACGGCACCAGTTGGATCGTCCCTCTGGGCAGTGCGGACTATTTTCCCGGCGGCGTCATCCCCCATATCGCCATCAGCCATGCACCACCAAGTGATCTCCCCGCACTTCCGCCATCGCCCGTAAACGACGAGACAAACACCACACCCCCCGACGTTTCCGCATCCACGAACGCCGTCGACCTCACGCTCGCCGCACGGGTTGGCGATGACGTGGTGCTGCGCCGCGCCGTGGACATCATTCTGGGGCTGCGCGCCCTGCGCCAACCATGACCGCGTCCGCCCCATTGATGATCGATGCCCGCCGCGTGGATGCGGCGACCCTTTCCCATGTGGCATCCCTGCTGCGTGCAGGTAACCTCGCCGTGATTCCAACAGACACCGTGTACGGACTGGCGGCGCATCCCTCCTTGCCCCTGGCCGTTGAAAAACTCATCGCCGTCAAGGGGCGCGATGCGCGCAAACCGATCCCGCTGCTGATTGCCGACGTGCCTGACGCCGAAGCCTACGGTGCTGAATTTTCTCCGCTCGCCCGACGGCTGGCCAAACGCTTCTGGCCCGGCGCCCTCACGCTGGTGCTGCCCGTGCACACCGCCTCGGGCGGAACCGAAGGCTTCCGCGTGCCCGACTCGCCCCTCACGCGAACCGTGCTGCGCAACGCGGGTGGGGTGCTGCGCGTGAGCAGCGCCAATCGCAGCGGTGAGCCGCCCGCTTGCACCGCGACGGAAGCCGCCAGCGCACTCGGCAACGATGTGGCGGTGATTTTGGATGACGGCCCTCCCGCACTCGGCGTGCCCAGCACCGTCGTGCGCGTCGTCGGCGCGGAACTGGCCATCCTGCGCGAAGGCGCCATCAGCGCCGCAGAACTGGAGGCCGCGGCAACCGCCGCCTGAATCACGATGCAAACGAAACCTGGATATCGCCCTGCCGCAAACGCCGGCCATGAGGTTGTCCGATGAGCGCCCGCCGCAAACGCAACCCCGTGAAACGGCTCGTCCTCTTCGTCTGCACAGGCAACATCTGCCGCAGCCCTATGGCTGAACACCTGCTGCGGGCGTGCCTGCCGGCCAGCTCCGGCTGGACCGTGGCATCCGCCGGACTGCTGGCCCCACCAGAACAGGCCGCCAGCGAGGAAGGCATCGTGACGCTACGTCAGCGCAACCTCGACTTGGACACCCATCGCAGCCACCCGCTGACACGCGCGCTGGTTGACGCCGCGACGCTGATTATTGTAATGACACGCGTTCACCGTGCGCAGGTTGAACTGCTGTTCCCGGATGCGCGGGAAAAAGTCTACCTCTTGAAAACGTTCGACCCTCAGGCGGTGGACATGGACGTCGAAGACCCGATCGGCATGCCGCTTCAGGTCTACGAAGACACGTGCGCACAGATTGAAGCCGCGCTGCCGGGGCTGACGCGGTACTTGGATACCTTTCGGCGGACGGACGAAAAATCATGAAAATTGCGTTGGCTTCCGATCACGGCGGTTTTGCAGTCAAGGAAACACTCCGGGCCGATCTCGTCCGGCGCCAGATCGATGTCGAGGATCTGGGATGCACGAGTCCGACTGCCGTCGACTATCCCGACTTTGCGCAGGCGGTGGCGCAACGCGTTTCCGACGGCGCAGCGGATGAAGGCATCCTGGTCTGCACCAGCGGCATCGGCATGTCGATTGCCGCCAATCGCTATCCCCGTGTGCGCGCCGCCCTGTGCCTCACGCCCGACATGGCGGAAACCGCACGCACACACAACGACGCCAATGTCCTCGTGCTCGGCGCACGCCTGACAACGTCCGAACAGGCCGCTGCCATTCTCGATCGCTGGTGCGCCACCGCTTTTTCCAATGCGGAACGCCACGTCCAGCGCGTTGCCAAACTGGGCACCCGTCCTTGCGCCGATGTGGGCAACACCGGCACCACAAGCGTCCAGGCCGTCGACCCGGAAGTCTATGCCGCCCTCCAGGGTGAGATCGCGCGCCAGCAGGACACCATCGGCCTGATTGCTTCCGAGAATTATGTCAGCCGCGCCGTGCGCGAGGCCCAGGGATCCGTCCTCACCAACAAGTACGCCGAAGGCTATCCCGGGAAGCGCTGGTACAACGGCTGCGAATTCTCGGATCAGGTGGAGCAACTGGCCATCGACCGCGCCAAGGCCATTTTTGGCGCTGAACATGTGAACGTGCAACCGCACTCCGGCAGCAGCGCCAACATCGGCGTCTATCTCGCGGTCCTGAAACCGGGCGACACCATTTTCGCCATGAGCCTGGCCCACGGTGGGCATCTCACCCACGGCCACGAGTTGAATTTGTCGGGGCGGCTCTACAAAATCGCATCCTATGGCGTGCAGCCCGGCACGGAAGTGCTGGATTACGACGACATCGAACGCCAGGCCGTCGCCGCGCGTCCGCGTCTGATCATCGCCGGTGCCAGCGCCTATCCGCGCACCCTCGACTTTGCCCGTTTCCGTGCCATCGCCGATCGCGTGGGCGCCCTGCTGATGGTGGACATGGCCCACATCGCC
>JAQCIA010000012.1 GCA_027620105.1 Verrucomicrobiota bacterium
GGCCAGGTCCAGGTGCCTGTTTCCCGGTACGTCACCGCCTGCGTGGCCAGGCACTGCATGGCGAGAATATAGAACACCAGCAGACTGAAACTCGTGGCCGTGGTGAACACGGCCCCCCCGTGGCGGCGCGTGGCCTTGCGCAGTGTGTCGTAAAGGCCGACCGGGTTGTCGGGATTGTCGCCCACGCCATAGACGATCGACAGGGTCGACACCATCACCTCGCGCGCGGCAAACGAGGAGAGGATACCGATGCCGATCTGCCAGTCAAACCCCAGCGGCGCGACGGCCGGCTCAATGAAGTGCCCGATGCGCCCGGCCACGGAGTTCGCCAGTGCGTGCTGGGCTTCCAGGTCCGCGGCTGTGCGCGTCAGCACCGCGGCACCCGTGGCATCTCCAGCATCCGCGAGCGCCTGCGCTTCCACGTTCATCACGTTCACCGCATGGGGGGGGTCCGATTTGGGATAGGTCGAGAGGGCCCACAGGATCAGCGACAGCACCAGGATCACCGTGCCGGCCTGCACCACAAACACTTTCGCGCGGTCAAAGGTGTAGAGCAGGAGGTTGCGAAACCCGGGGATTTTGTAGCCGGGCAGTTCCAGCACGAGGGGCTTCGTCTCTCCGCGCAGGATGGTTTTTTTGAAGATGAAGGCCATCCCCAGCGCGGCCAGCAGCCCCGTGAAGTAGGCGCCGGTGAACACCAGGGCGGCTTTGGCGGGCGAGTTGGGAAAGAGCAGCGCGGTGATCATGGCGTAGACGGGAATGCGTGCGGAGCAACTCATCAGCGGGGCGACCAGAATCGTCACCAGGCGGTCGCGGCGGTCCTTGATGATGCGCGTGGCCATGATCGCGGGAATGGCGCAGGCGTGGGCGGAGAGCAGTGGCACGAAGGCCGTGCCCGGCAGGCCGATGCGGCGCATCAGGCGGTCCATGACGAACGCAGCGCGCGCGAGATAGCCTGAGTCTTCCAGCAACCCCAGGAAAAAGAACAGGATGCAAATCTGCGGTAGAAACACCAGCACCCCGCCCAGCCCGGCGATCACGCCGTCGACCAGCAGGCTTTGAAAATCGCCGGCCGGGATGTAGGCCATGATGAATCCGCCGGCGTAGGAAAACAGGCTTTCGATCCAATCCATGGGATACTTGGCGATGCTGAAAATCAGGTAGAAAACCGACAGCATCACGCTCAGGAACGCGACCAGTCCGGCAAAAGGGTGAGTGAGGACGCGGTCGATTTTTTCGGTCCACCGGCTGGTGGCCACCACGGGCGCCTTGAGGCAGTTCGAGGCAATGCGCTCCGACCAGTTGAAGCGCGCCTGATAATTTTGCACGGAACAGGAACCGCAGTCGCTACGGCAGGCCGGCGGCAGGACGAGGGGCAGCGGCTGCGGGCGATGGCCGGCCAGCCAGCGCGCCAGTTCGGCTTGCAACTTGTCCACGCCATGCCCGGTCTTGGCAATGATCGGAATCACCGGGCAGCGCAATTCGTGGCTGAGCTTCTTCGCATCGATCTGGATGCCGTGCCGCTCCGCAATATCGATCATGTTCAGCACCACAATCACGGGCAGTTCGAGTTCCCGGATCTGGCTGACCAGGAAGAGGTTGCGCTCCAGGTTGTCGGCGTCGACAATCAGGACCACAGCGTCGGGCCGGCGCACGCGGGGATTTTTTCCGGTCAGGATGTCGTGCGCGATTTTCTCTTCGGGCGTGATCGCCCGCAGGCTGTACATGCCCGGCAGGTCCACGAAGTCAACCGCGTGCCCTTCGATGCGCGCCCGGCCGATCTTGCGCTCCACCGTGGTGCCGGGATAGTTCGCCGTGTGCGCGCGCAACCCGGTGAGCGCGTTGAACAGCGCCGTCTTGCCGGCGTTGGGATTGCCGGCAAGGGCCACGATCATCGCGGCTTTCCGCGTGGTTTGCTCAACGGTTACGGTTGTGGATTGCCTGGGCATTTGGGTGCCACCTCAGCGCGGGGGTGATTGATTCGCTAGCGGTTCCACGAAGACGCGCTTGGCGAGGCGGGCCGAGAGGCCGATGCGCGAGGCGAACACTTTGAGAATGAGCGGGTCGCCAGCCTTGATTAACTCCACGGTGCGTCCGGCGCAGACACCCAGCGACATCAGCCTCTCGGAATCATCATCGGCCGCTTCGATATGCTGGATCACGGCAAACTGGTGGGCCGGCAGATGATCGAGACGCACGCCGACTTTATCATTCATGGCAGTTCCAACCCTCACGGGCCCGGGACGCGTACCAGCCGGATTCTCCGCCCTGCGCAGGTAGACACACTCCAACCATCTCACGCGCCGCGAGTCTGCGACAAGCGCGAATCCAGCAAAACAGTTTGATTAACCAAGCTGTGCTAATTTGTGTTGCCATGCCGATCACATGTATTACTATACGTTCCAGTTGTTGTAGGGCTATTCTTCAACATCAACAAGTATAAAGAATACGAGGAGCGTGATAATGACGGATCGGAAGTCGGGAATGTCGTCGCGTGCGTGGCTGGGGGGCATGTGCTGGGCAACCGCGTTGCTGATCGGGTTCGGGGGCGGGCAGGCGCATGCCGACGAGCGCAAGTTCGGCTACGTCTATGAAGCGGATGTCCTGCCCAAAGGCGGGATGGAGTTCGAGCAGTGGGTCACCGCGCGCAGCGGGAAGGACGGCGGGCGCTATGCGCGCTGGGACTTCCGCGAGGAAATTGAGTACGGACTGACCGAGCGCCTGACCACCGCGCTGTATCTGAATTTCAAAGATGAATACAGTTCCGGGGTTCGCTCCGCCCATGCGTCCGACGAAGCTGCGCCGGAAGCGGCAACGACGGAGACAACCAAGAGCGAGTTCGAATTCAAGGGCTTCTCTTCCGAATGGAAGTATCAACTCGCCAGCCCCTACAAGGACGCCGTGGGCGTGGTGTTGTATTTCGAAGTCGGCAGCGATCTGGCCCACGAAACCGAGCTCGAACAGAAACTGATCCTCAGCAAGAATTGGGAGCGCTGGGTGGCAGCGTTCAACCTGACCGTTGAACAGGAATGGGAATATGAGGATGGCGAAACGGAGAAGGAAGGCGTTCTGGAACTTTCCGCTGGCGTCTCACACAGATTCACCGACCACTGGTCCGGAGGCCTCGAACTGCGCAACCATCGTGAATACGCAGACAGTTTCGAATTCAAGAACGAAGCGCATAGCGCATTCTTCCTCGGCCCCAACGTCTCCTACGGCGGTGCGAACCGCTGGGCCACGCTCAGCGTGCTGCCGCAGATTTATGGCGATGGCGACACCGCCGTGGACAACTTGATCCTGGATGCGCACGAACGCATCGAAGTGCGCCTGCTGGTGGGCGTCTTGCTCTAAGCAGCCGCGGACAATCGCGGTCGGGCGGCTACCCGCTTTTCCCCGCTTGTGTCATGCAGAGATGACTTAAGGCTGCAGCGGGGGGCCGCCTTTTGAATGCGTATCGACCCCGTCGCGTCACGCAGTGACGTGACGACAGCATGTATTCTGCAAGGTTGGAGGCGCGCCGCATGTTTGCCATTGCGCCTCCGGTTGCGCATACTGCCGCCATGAACGCAAGAGGAGGCCCGCTGTGAGGCAGTTCCGCCACGCGCACACGTTGCGACATCTGCCCTGGGCCAGCAAGCTCGTCACGACATTGTTTTTGCTGACCATGCTCGCGGCGTGCGTGGTCACCTGCCTGCTGGCGGCGATCACCACGGGGGCGAGCCGCGCGCAGACCGCCGCCCATTATCAGGGGACCGACACGCCGGATATGGAAGCCTACCCCAAGAGCACGGAAGAAATGCTCGGCACGGCCCACTTTCATCTTTTCTCCATGCCCGTGGTCCTGCTGATCGTGGGCCACCTGATGGGACTCACGCGCTACCCGCGCTGGCTCCAGGGCTTGCTCATCTGCTCAGGATTTCTGGGCCTGGCCTTGGCTGTCGGCATGCCATTCCTGGTGGTGCATGCGGCCGCGCCCTGGGCGGGACTGAAAGTTTTTGGCAACCTGCTGATGGCCATCACCCTGCCGGCCATGTGCGTGTTGGCCCTGATGGATTTGTACCTGCCAGCCCCGCCACCGCCGCCGGAACCAGCGAAGTCGTAACGTAATGAGGGGCGGGAAGCCCATTTCCAGGGCGTCTGCGTCAGGCGCGCGGCGTGGCCCCACCCTGCGCCGGGGGGACTAGGCAAGACTCCTGACACACGGGGCAGTTGGCAACATCCCCCGCGCAGCCCGTGTTCGTCTCGGCCAGTTCTTTCAGAAAGTCGCGGGCGACTTTTGAGTCGGACTGAATGAAGCTCAAGAATCCCGCCAGCCTGAGACTCGTGTCGAGGCTCAACAGGTGTTCGATCTTGCAGGCATCGATTTCGGCCTGCTCTCCTTCGACGCCCAATACGTCGCGCAGGAACGCCTCAACGACCTCATCGTTCTTCTCCACCAGTTGCGCCAGGCGATCGCCTTCGGCGGACAGCTGCAGAAACTTGTTGTCGTCTTCGATCACTAGTGCGCGCTTTTTCAGTGGCTTGAGGCTGATGGAGCAGCTGCCTCGGGTGATGTTCAGCGCCCGCGCGATGTCCGTGACTCGAGCGTAGCCACGCTCCTGCAACAGGGCGCGGATGGTCATCAGGTAGTGCGCCGCGCTGTGGGTCAGCGGATTGGATTCGTACTCTTTCCAGGTCTCACCGCGTTGCATGCTGATACTCCGAACGGCCACGCGGATGCGCGGCTGATTGATGCGTCAGGATAGCCGAGACCGGTGCCTACGTCAACGGGCGACGGCATGCCGCCCCGCGCGATCCACGCGCCGCGGGTTTAGCGCCACACCATCCGCGATGACCGCTGCCTGCCAGTCGCAGCGCGCGAAGAATCTATCGCCTGCTCGTGCAGATGCGCGCGAAAGGGCGGCCCCCTGCGAGGGAGCTTCCGGAGCCAGGGACGGATCAATCCAGGTCGCGACGAAGCGCTTCTCGCCGATGGGATAGAGTCCGACATTCTTTTCTTTCAGCGCTTCGGCGATGCGTGCGGCACCTGCCTCGGGGGCGATGTCGGGCGCCTCCTCCGCGAAGGACAGGGCCACCGATCCCAACATGCACACCATCAAACCGAGTATTGCTTTCACCTGCGTCTCCTGCGCGCGCGATGCCACATTGAACCGTTTGGCTGCCAAGAGAACTCCAGCATCGCGCTTTACCGGGAGCTCCGCAGGCATGGGCGTAATCGGCAACAATGGGCCCAACCGCAGGGTCGTTCCGGTCGTGACAGGCTCCGCTCTGCTTGCTATCGTTCTCGATTTACGCCACTTGCACGCAGGGACGACGGCATGCTCAATCCAGACGATCACGAGGTTATTATTTTTGACGGCGCTTGCGGAACCACGCTGCAGGAGATGACGATTCCGCCGTCTGCCTGGCAGGGCAAAGAGGGCTGCAACGAATTGCTCAGCGTGACCGCCCCTGACGTCATTCAAGAAATGCACGCGGATTTCTTCGAGGCCGGCGCCATGGTGGTGGAAACCAACACCTTTGGTGCCTCACGCATCGTGCTGGCCGAGTACGGGCTTGAGGATCAGGTTGCAGCCATCAATCAGGCCGCGGTCGCCTGCGCGCGCAAAGCCACCGGCGGAAAACCGGGTCGTTACGTTTGCGGCTCCCTCGGCCCTGGAACCAAACTGGTCTCGCTGGGCCACATCACGGTCGACGCCATGCGCGAAGCGTACGAGGAACAAATTCGCGCGCTGGCCGAAGCAGGTGTCGATCTCTTCATCATCGAAACGTGCCAGGACCTGCTCCAAGTCAAGATCGCCATGATCGCCTGCTTTGAAACACTTGAAAAGCTGGGCAAGGATATCCCGGTGATGGTGTCCGTGACCGTCGAACAGACGGGCACGATGCTGGTCGGATCAGACATCGCGGCCGCCGCGGTGGCGATCGAGCCCTTTCCCGTGCTGTCGCTCGGCCTGAACTGTGCCACGGGGCCGGCGGACATGATTTCGCGCATCCAGTATCTGTCGCACCAATGGCCCAAGCGCATTTCCTGCATTCCCAATCAAGGCCTGCCGCAAGTCCTGCAGGGTAAAACGCACTACCCCATGACCCCTGCAGAATACGCCAAACACATACGCCATTTCGTGGCGGACCTCGGCGTGAGCATTGTTGGCGGTTGCTGCGGATCCTCTCCCGCCCATATTCGCGCGCTGGCCGAGGCAATCAAGGGCGTAAAGCCCGCAAAGCGCGAGGTGGAGCAGTGAACAGCGGAATGCCGAGGAAACGTTCGGCGTTCGACGTCCGACGTCCAACGTTGAAGTCCGGTGCACGCCTGTTCGCCACGGATCGCAGCCAGACATTGTTTGCCATTGAAAGCTGGACGTTGGACGTTGGACGTTTCCGTCTCCCCCCATCATGAAGCCTTCCGTCGCCAGTCTCTATCAGGCCATCGAGCTGCTTCAGGATCCGAAGCCGCTGATCATCGGCGAGCGCACCAACGCCAACGGCTCCCGGAAGTTCAAGGAATGCCTGCTGCAGGATGACTACGAGGCCTGCATGGCCATCGGGCAGGAACAGGAACGTTCCGGCGCGCATCTGCTCGACCTCTGCGCCGCCTATGCCGGACGCGACGAAACGAAGGACATGGTGGAATTGGTCCGGTTGTTTGCCTCCTCGGTAAAAATCCCGATCATGATCGACTCCACCACGCCCGACTGCATCGAGCAGTGCCTCAAGATTTACCCCGGGCGCGCCATCGTAAACTCCATCAACCTGGAGGACGGCGGCGTCAACATCCGCAAAATCTGCCCGATGCTAAAGAAGTACGGGGCGGCGGTTGTGGCCCTGACCATCAACGCCCGCGGCATGGCGATGACGGCCGACGACAAGTTCGACACGGCCAAGGAAATTTACGACATCGCCGTGGGCGAGTTCGGCCTGCGCCCGCAGGACATCATGTTCGACGCGCTGACCTTCACCATTGGCGCCGGCGACGAAACCCTGCGCGATGCCGCTGAACAAACCCTCAACGCCATCCGCCGCATCAAGGCCGAACTGCCGGGCTGCCTGACGCTGCTCGGCTTGAGCAACATCTCCTTCGGCCTCGCCCCGCATTCGCGCAAGGTGCTCAACTCCGTCTTTCTGCACGAAGCCGTGCTGGCCGGACTCGATGCCGCCATCGTGGACGCCGCCAAGGTGGTGCCGCTTGCCAAGATTTCGCCTGAGGATATCGAAGTCAGCATGGATCTGCTCTATGACCGCGTGAAGGGGATGGAGCAAGCACCCCTGATGCGGTTCATCGAGCATTTCTCGGTGCGCGTGGAATCCAGCGCGCAGGACGAAGCGGACATGCGGGCGCGCCAGCCGGAGCAAATTACATTCGATTTGATCGTCGACGGCGACAAGGACGGCCTGGAGGACAATCTCTCCATCCTGCTCCAGCGCCGCACCGCCATCGCAATCATCAATGAGATTCTCGTGCCCTCCATGCGCCACGTGGGCGAGCTGTTTGGCCGCGGCGAATTGCTGCTGCCCTTCGTGCTGAAATCCGCCGAGGTCATGAAGGCCGCCGTGTCGTATCTGGAACCGTTCATGGAAAAGGTCGAGAATGCGCACGTCACACGCATCCTGCTGGCCACCGTACAGGGCGACGTCCACGACATCGGCAAGAACCTCGTGGACATCATCCTCTCGAACAATGGCTACAAAGTGTTCAACATCGGCATCAAGGTTCCCGCGGAAACCATCATCAAGAAAGCGCGCGAACACAACGTCAACCTGATCGGGCTCAGCGGCCTGCTGGTCAAGTCCGCCATCGTCATGCGCGAAAGCATGCCGCAATACGAAGCGGCGGGCCTGGACATGCCGATTCTGCTGGGTGGCGCGGCGTTGACACCGAAATTCGTGGCTGAGGATTGCGTGCCCGCCTACAGCAAGCCCGTGGTCTACTGCGCCGACGCCTTTGCCGGCCTCAAGGCCGTGCGCGAATTCGAGGAAGGCAAGCTCAAGGCCACCACCTGGAGCGTGCAGGCGCAGGGTGAGAAGTTCAAACCTGGCCTCAAGAATGTGGACATTGTGCGTGACAACCCGGTGCCCAAGCCGCCGTTTCTCGGCGCGCGCTGGGTGACGGACATCGATCCCAGGCTCCTGTTCGGCTACATCAATGAGCAGGCCCTGTTCCGCGGTCGCTGGGGCTATCGCCGCGCAAAGATGAGCCAGGCCGATTACGACAAGCTGATCGCCACGGACGTCACAACGCTGTACGAGAATCTCAAGAAGCGCACCGTGGCCGACAAGCTGATCAATCCGAAAGCCGCCTACGGCTACTTCAAGTGCTACAGCGAGGGCGACACGGTCTTCGTGGAAGACGGCGAGACCACCCACGCGTTTCCCTTTCCACGCCAGGCCGAACCACCGCATTTGTGCATCGCCGATTTCTATAAATCCAAAGCGGAAGGTGGCGACGTCGTCGCGTTTTTCGTGGTCACGATCGGCCCCGAGATCGACAAGGTGACGCACGCGCTGTACGCGGAAAACAAGTATCACGACTACTTGATGCTGCACGGCTTCAGCGTGGAAGTAACCGACGCGCTGGCTGAGTATTGGCATCAGTTCATGCGCCAGGAGTTGGGGATTGCCGGCGCGGAACCGGCGAACGTCATCGGATTCGTGAACCAGGTGTATCAGGGATCGCGCTACGGGTTCGGCTACCCCGCCTGCCCGGACCTCGACGCCCACAAAGCCGTGTTTGCCATGTTGCAACCGGACAAGATCGGCGTCACGCTGACCGACAGCATGGAAATGGTGCCGGAGCAATCCACGTCGGCGATTGTTGCGCATCATCCGCAGGCCAAGTATTTTGCCGTTTGAGCAGCGACGGGCCCGCGAAGCGAAGGAACCAGACAGACCATGAACGACGATGCGACCAAGAAGTACATTTGCGTGAACTGCGGCTACATATATGATCCCGCCCAGGGTGACTCGATGAACAACATCGCCGCGGGAACGCCTTTTGCCTCTCTCCCCTCAGAATGGGTGTGCCCGATCTGTTACGCGACACAGGACATGTTCGATCCGCTGGACTGACCGCGCCGCGCCGGGCCTCAGGCCGGCAAAATGCCGGGACGTCCATGCGGCAGGATTCTCGTATGGCCAAGACGCCGTTCCTCGAACGCATTCAGCAGCGCCCCCTCGTCTTTGACGGTGCGATGGGCACCATGCTCTACACGCGTGGCGTCTTCATCAACACCTGCTACGACGAACTCAACCTGACCCGCCCCGAACTGGTGCGCGGCATCCACGGCGAATACGCCGCGGCCGGCGCCGATGTGATCGAGACCAACAGCTTCGGCGCGAATCGCGTGAAGCTGAAGGCCCACGGATTGAGCGACAAGGTCGTGGCCATCAACCGTGCGGCCGCCCAACTGGCCCGCGACGTGGCTGACGACGACACCTATGTGGCCGGCTCCGTGGGGCCATGCATGCGCATGCGCCAGATGTGGCAGGACAGTTACGCGGATGAGTTTCGGGCCGCGTTTCTGGAACAGATGACCGCCCTCGCCGAAGGCGGCGTGGACGTGATCTACCTCGAAACGTTCGACCACCTGCACGAACTAGCGCTGGCGGCGGCCGTGGCGCGCACGCTGGGACTGCCCGTCTTCACCTCGTTCACCGTCAGCCCGGTCGGCGAAACCATTGTCGGGCGCGAGATTGAAGATGTGGTCGCCACGCTGGAGCGCGACGCGAACGTGGACGGGATCGGCATCAATTGCGGTGTCGGCCCCCAGCAGGCCTACGACGCCGTCGAACGCGCGCTGCCGCTGACCCGCAAGCCCTTCGTGGTGATGCCCAACGCCGGCATGCCCCGCGCAGTGGATGGGCGCACCATCTACATGACCAGCCCCGAGTATTTTACCTCGTACGCCAAGAAATTCATCGAACTGGGCGTGCGCGGCATTGGCGGCTGCTGCGGCACCACCCCCCAGCACATCCAGGTGGCGGCCAAGGCGGTCAAGTCCCTGAGCGGGGTGAAGCAGCACATCCAGATCAAGGACTACACCCGCACGGATGTGAAGGTGCAGCCCATCCCCATGGCGCAGAAATCGCGCCTCGCGGCCAAGCTCGCGCGCGGCGAGAAGGTGACCTCCGTCGAACTGCTACCGCCGAAATCCATCGACCTCACCAAAACCATCGAGCGCGTGCGGCTCTGCCATGCGCGCGGCGTGGACTGCATCAATATTCCCGATGGCCCGCGCGCCAGCGCACGCGTATCGCCCATGGTGACGTCGGTAAAGATTCTCGAAGAGGTTGGCATCGAGCCGGTGCTGCACTACTGCTGCCGCGACCGCAACCTGATCGGCATGCAGTCTGATCTCCTCGGCGGCTACGTGGCCGGCCTGCGCAACTTCCTGATTATCACCGGCGACCCGCCCAAAATGGGTGATTACCCGGACGCGACAGGCGTGTTCGACGTGGATTCCATTGGCCTAACGCTCGTGGCCCACAACCTCAACAACGGTCGCGACATCGGCGGAAATCCGGTGGATCCGCCCACCGGCGTCCTGATCGGCGTGGGTGCGAATCCCTGCGCGCTGTCGCTGGATCATGAGGTCGAACGCTACTTCAAGAAGCTCGACGCCGGGGCGGAATTCGCCGTGACTCAGCCGATCTTTGATCCTGATGCGCTCTTCCGGTTCCTGGACCGGGTGGAAAAGTATCGGCGCAAGATTCCGGTGATCGCCGGCGTCTGGCCCCTGATTAGTTTCAAGAACGCGGAGTTCATGCGCAACGAGGTGCCGGGCGTGGTCGTGCCGGACGCCATCATGGAACGCATGAGTCGTTGCACGACCAAGGAAGACGGCATCAAGGTGGGGGTTGAGATCGCGCGCGAATCCGCCGCGCGCATCGGCGATCGCGTGGCCGGTTTTCAAGTCAGCGCCCCGCTGGGCCGCGTCGAGATCGCCTTGGAAGTGTTGGGGCTTTAACGCTTTGTCGTATATAAACCGAACACAGGTTTGCGAATATGCCCCACGTGGTGGCGCTACTACAGCCGGGGCTCTGTCCATGTAGTAGCCGCACCACGTGCGGCCATCAATCAGGTGAGCTGGTACGAACGATGCACAAGCTGAGGCAAACGTCGCCAATGCGTGGAGTGGCCAGCATCCCATGAGCACGGACCTCATCCTGCCGCGCGCCGACGATCTGCATGTGCACCTCCGGC
The DNA here is from genome assembly GCA_027620105.1 of Verrucomicrobiota bacterium. Lineage (GTDB taxonomy): Bacteria > Verrucomicrobiota > Kiritimatiellia > UBA8416 > JAIOPI01 > JAIOPI01. Next base: position 11,201 of record JAQCIA010000012.1, read on the forward strand.
AGGGGGACATGCTGAACGCGGTCGTGCCGGCCCTGCGGGCGGGGTGGGGCGCTGCCTGGTGATGCCGAACACGACGCCTTCAATTGCCACCACGGCGCAGGCTCTGGCCTACCGCGAGGCCCTGCGTGCCGGCGATCCGCGCGTGGATTTTCTGATGACGCTCTACTTCACGCCGGAACTCACGGCGGACGAAGTGCAGCGCGCCGCGAAAGCCGGCATCACCGGCATCAAATTTTATCCGCATGGCGTCACCACCAACTCCACCTCGGGAATTGCCGATCCGTCCGCCTTTCCGGCGGTCCTGTCGACCATGGAAGCGGCCGGGCTTGTGCTTGAGCTGCATGGGGAAACGCCTTCCGCGCCGGACGACGGCATCTGCGTGCTCAACGCCGAAGAGCATTTCCTGCCCATCGTGGCGCGCTTGCACGCGCAATATCCCAAACTGCGCATCGTGCTGGAACATGTGACGACCGCGCGCGCGGTGGCGACGGTGCAGGGGATGGGCGAGACAGTGGCGGCCACCATTACGGCCCATCATCTCGACTTGATCGTGGACGACTGGGCGGGAAAAAATCACAACTTCTGCAAGCCCGTCGCAAAACGCCCGGAGGATCGCGCCGCCCTGCGTGCCATCCTGCGCGCGGCGCACCCGCGCTTCTTTCTGGGGTCCGACTCCGCGCCCCATCCGCGCGCAGCCAAAGAAGCCGCCTGCGCCTGCGCGGGCGTCTACACGAGCCCGTTGCTGCTCCCTTATCTCGCCGACACGCTGGATCGCCTTGGCTGCCTGGACCGTCTACCGGCCTTCGTCAGTGAATTTGGCCGGCGCTTCTACGGCCTGCCCGCGCAGCCGGAAACCGTGCGCCTCGTGCGCCAGCCTCAGGTTGTGCCCGCCATGTACGGCACCGTGGTGCCCTACCGCGCCGGCGAAACTTTGGCCTGGACGCTGGTCGCGTAGCTCACGCCCCGCACGCGACGGCGGCGCTTACAACGAGAAGCTGAAGGCCGAGATGGCCTCGATGGCCTGGCTGATTTCCTGCACGAGCGCCGGCGGCGGCGGGTGGTTGATCTTCATGATGACCAGTGAATGATTCGTGCGCGCGTGATGCGGGTTGCGCATGTCCTCGATATTGACGCCAGCGCTGGCCAGCTTCGCGCCGACCGTGCCGATCACACCGGGGCGGTCGAGGTAGAGGAACATCAGCATGTCCCCCGACGGCTCGAAGTAGAGCTTGTCGAACTCGTTGATGCGCGACACCATCAGATTGCCTTCCGTCACGGTCCCGCGCACGCTGATGTGCCGAAGGACATCCGAATCCGTTTCACTGGTGATGTCGACCGTGATCGAACTGCCGTACCCTTTTTCGTGATCCACGCCGCGGTTGTCGTAGTCGATCCCGCGGTCCTGCAGAAAAACGCGCGCGGCGCGGTGATCCATGCCGGGAACAAATTCATCCCAGATCCCGGCAACCAGTGGCACGAGCAGGTAGTCGCTGTAGGGCGCCAGGTCGCCATAGAATGACGTTTCGATGCGCTTCAGCGGCATCACGCGGCCCAGCATGGAGCGACACATGCGCGCGAGAATGTTGGCCAGTTCGCAATAGGTGCGGTCCAGCCCCTCGGGAATGTCGCGGTTGACAATAAAACTGGTGATGCCCTTGCGGTCCAACCCGATCAGTTGTTCCGCGGCCTGGCGCGCCGCGTTGCTGTTGGCCTCTGCCGTGTTTGCGCCCAGGTGTGGCAGCATGATGTCCGCGATATCCGTCACAGATTTCGGGCCGGCGACGTCCTTTGGGTAGACATCATTCAGGAATCGCAGGGACTTTTCTTTCTTTGCGATGCGCATGTCGTCTTCGTTGACGACACCCGAACGGGCGCAGTTGATGATTGTTGCCCGCGGCTTCATGCGCGACAGCAGCTTTTCGTTCACGATCCCGCGCGTCTCGTTGTTCTCGGGGATGTGCAGGGTCACGTAGTCGCAGCGGCTGAACATGGTTTCGAGGTCCACCCATTCGGCGCCAAGTTCGCGCGCGCGTTCACTGCCCACGAGCGGATCATAACCCAGCAATGTGACTTCGAACCCCGCGAGGCGGCGCGCCACCAGGCGTCCGATGTTGCCAAGCCCCACAATGCCCACGGTCTTGCGCGCCAGCTCACGTCCGAGAAATTTCGTCTTCTCCCATTCGCCGGCGCGGCAGGACTTATCCGCCTCGAGCAGGTGGCGCGCATCCGCCAGCATCAGGGACACCACGAGCTCAGCCACGGCGTTGGCGTTGGCGCCCGGCGTGTTCATCACATCCACGTCGCGTTTACGGGCGTGCGCGGTGTCGATGGTGTCAAAGCCCGCGCCGGCCCGCACAATCACCTTGAGGGCGGGCAGGGCATCGATCACGGCGGCGCTGACAACCTCGCTGCGCACGATCAGGGCGTAGGTGTCCGGGTGGCGGGCAACCTGCTCTGCCAGCGGCACGGCCGGTTCCTGGATGACCGCATACTGGCCATCCGCGCGCAGTGTCTCGGCGGCAATCGGGTCGAGCTTGGTGGGGATCAGTACTTTTTTCATCGGTATTGGGTTCTCACAGCACGCAACAGGGGTAAAGGTGCACGATAGCAGACCCGACCGCTGAATCAAGACTTGACCCGTCGCGGGAGCCACGCCTACGCTGGCCGGCATGCGCTTCCCCTTTTCGATCCCGTGTCCCGTACGATTTGCCGCAGTCTGTGCGGCGGTCGTGTGCGCCAGTGCGCCGCTGACGCACGCCCAGCAGTCGCGCGACACACTGATCGAAGACCACAGGCTGACCGACGATTTCGGCGCTACCAAGCGCAAACAGGGGGGCTGGGTGCTGCATCGCGCCAAATACGACAATGCGGCGGCACAATTGGCGTATGCAGAGAAGCTGCAGGCCAAGGGCCATTTGCGCAAGGCCTCCAAGGCGTATAATGCCGTGGTGCATCAGTGGCACGACACACCCGAGGCGGCCCAGGCCCAGCGGCAGCTGGCGGATGTGCTCGTCAAGCGTGGGAAGTCCCAGTCCGCTTTTGACGAGTACCAGTATCTGATCCGCTACTTTTCGGGCACGTTCCCATACCAGGACGTGCTAGAGACCCAGTTCACGCTGGCCAATGCGGTGCGAACCGCGCGCTATGCGAAGTTGCTGTTTCTGCCGGGGTTTGAGGACTCTCCCCGTGCCGTGCCGCTCTACGAACAACTCGTTGAAAATGGCCCCAACTGGGAGCGCGCCCCGGAAGCGCAGTTCAACGTGGGCGCCATTCAGGAAGCGGCTGACGAATTCGAGTTGGCCGTGGTGGCCTACGAAACCCTGCAATTGCGCTATCCGCACAGCGAACTGATCGAGGAAGCCACGTTCCGCCGCGCGCAGGCGCTCTACCAAATGTCCCTGCGCAGCCCGCGCGACGAGGATCAGTTGCGCGAAGCCTTCTCCGCCTTGCTTGGGTTCGTCCGCCGCTACCCCGCAGACCCCCGCGTCGCGGATGCCAAGCGCCTGTCCGAGGAACTCAAACAGCGCCTGGCGGACATGTACTACGACCGCGCAATTTTCTACGACAAGCTGGCCAAGAAACCCAAATCCGCCGTCATCGCCTATACGGACTTCATCGCCATGTTCCCGACATCGGAACGACGCCCCATCGCCGACGAGCGCGTGGCGGCGTTGCAACTCGAAATGGAAAGACGAAATGAAAATTGATGCGATACGCGCGCAGCTGCAACTGGCCGCGGCCGTGGTCCTGACCGGAGTGCTGGCGACCGGCTGTGCCTACCGGCTCGGGTCCTCCCTGCCGCCGGGG
>JAQCIA010000013.1 GCA_027620105.1 Verrucomicrobiota bacterium
CTTCAGGATCTAAAGGTGCCGCGACCGCTGACGCACGACCTGCTCAAGAACGCACTGGATTACCTGGAGTGCCGGGTGAAACGCGTTGAGGTGTGCGATATCCGAGAGGGAACGTATTATGGGCGGCTGGTGCTGGAGATCGGCGCCGATGAAGCGGAGATCGACTGCCGGCCCAGTGATGCGATTGCGCTGGCGTTGCGGGTGTCATGTCCGATTTTTGTGCATGAGAAGGTGATGGACGAGGCCGGGCGCGGCATGGAAACGCTGCGGGTGGACGAGGAAATGCCCAAGGCCGAGCCAAGAGAAGGCGGGCAGCCACCCAAGGAGAAGCCGCGATCACCGGTGGAGATTTTGAACGCCAAACTGGAAAAGGCAATTGTCGACGAACGCTACGAGGATGCCGCGCGGCTCCGTGATGAAATCAAGCGACTCAAGAAACACACCGACAATTAACGATCGCGCGCCATTGTGCCTGATCGGTGCGGCGGCGTATTCGCCTTTTCGCATTCGCAGCTTGCTGGAGCGGTTGCGTGGCGCAACAGCGTCCGCCTCCGTGGCAGGCCTGCAGGCTCACCACGTGTACCTTCTGGATCTGGTCCGCGACCCAGTGGCGGATGATCTGACGCGCACGCATGCGCTGCTGGGGACCACTGCCCCCTATGTGGCGAAAGCCGGGTTTCTGGTGGCGCCGCGCCAGGGAACGCTTTCGCCGTGGTCGTCCAAGGCCACGGATATCTTCCGGAATTGCGGGCTTGCGTTTGTCCGGCGAGTCGAACGGGGCACACATCTTTGCGTGCAGGGGGCGGACGGCCGGACGCTGACTCCGGAAGCGCTGGGGGCCGATGCGATGCGTCTGCTTCATGATCGCATGACGCAGGGGATACATGCCAGTGCTGCCGAACTCTTTCGCGCGACGCCACCGCCGCCGCTGCGCACCGTGGATGTTCTGGCGGGGGGGGGCGAGGCTTTGCGGCGGGCGAACCGCGAGTTCGGACTCGCCTTGAGCGACCAGGACGTCGACTACCTGACCGGCGTGTTTCAGAAGTTGCGTCGGAACCCGACAGACGTGGAACTCGTGATGTTCGGCCAGGTGAACTCCGAGCACTGCCGGCACAAAATTTTCAATGCGTCATGGGTGGTGGATGGTCAGACGCAGGAACGTTCGCTGTTCGACATGATCCGGCACACGCATGCCATGCATCCGGAGGGGACACTGGTTGCATACAGCGACAACTCCGGGGTGATCGAAGGGTTTCCGGATGCGGTGTTTAGCCCCGGCGTGAACGGCGACTATGGGTTCACGCCCGACATTCTCGACCTGATCATGAAGGTGGAAACACACAACCACCCCACGGCAATTTCACCACATTCGGGAGCCGCAACGGGCGTTGGCGGCGAGATCCGGGACGAGGGCGCGACGGGCACGGGCGCGCGCAGCAAGGCAGGGCTGGGCGCATTCATGGTGTCGCATTTGCGCGTGCCGGGTTGGTCGCAACCGTGGGAGTCGGCGGCACCGGAATTTCCCGGAAGGCTGGCAACGCCACTTGCGATCATGCTTGAGGGTCCCATCGGTGCGGCAAGTTTCGGCAATGAATTCGGCCGGCCGCAGCTGTGCGGCGTATTTCGGACGCTGGAAATGATGCAAGGCGCAAGCTGTCGGGGGTATCACAAACCCATCATGGTGGCCGGCGGGATGGGCGTGATTCGCCGCGGGCATACGCAAAAGCATGCGGTGGTGCCGGGGGCACTGATCATCCAACTGGGGGGGCCGGCGTTGCGGATCGGTTTGGGTGGGGGGGCGGCCTCATCTATGGCGACGGGCAGCAACGCGGAGGCGCTCGATTTTGATTCCGTGCAACGCGACAATGCCGAAATGCAACGCCGCTGCCAGGAAGTGATCAATGCCTGCGTTGCGCAGAATGGCGGCAATCCCATTCTCAGCATTCATGATATTGGCGCCGGGGGACTGTCGAATGGGTGCCCGGAGCTGGTGTCCGAGACGGGCGGCGAATTCTATCTGCGCGACGTGCCCAGCGAGGACGCGTCGATGAGCCCCATGGAAATCTGGTGCTGCGAGGCGCAGGAGCGTTATGTGCTTGCGGTCGCGGCGGAATCGCTGGATCAGTTCCGGACGATTTGCGAACGCGAGCGTTGCCCCATGGCGGTGATCGGGCGCGCCACGGGCGACCACCATCTCGTCCTGGCTGACCGTGTGTTTGCGAACAGGCCCATCGATATCAAGCTGGATGTGATCCTGGGCAAGCCGCCCAAAATGCTGCGGGATGTTCAACGGGTGCTCGTTGCGCAACAAGCGCTCTGCCTTGTGGGCGTGCAATTGCAGGAGGCCGTGGCGCGCGTGCTTCGGTTCCCAGCCGTGGCGAACAAGTCATTCCTGATTACCATTGCGGATCGATCCGTGACGGGGTGTGTGACCCGTGACCAGATGGTTGGTCCCTACCAGGTGCCGGTGGCGGACGCCGCCGTGACGGTGAATGGATATCGTCACCATTGCGGGCAGGCCATGGCGATGGGCGAACGGACGCCCGTGGCGCTCGTGTCGGCGCCGGTTTCCGGTCGGATGGCGGTTGGGGAAGCCCTAACCAATCTGGCGGGTGTGGATGTGGGGCATCTCGGCAACATCAAACTCTCGGGAAACTGGATGGCGGCGTGCGGCGAAGTGGGTGAGGACGCAGCGCTGTATGACACGGTTCATGCGATTGGCATGGTGTTGTGCCCCGAGTTGGGTATTTCGATACCGGTTGGCAAGGATTCGCTTTCCATGCGGACCGTATGGGAGACGGGTGACGGGAAGCCACAAAAAATGCTGTCCCCGATGAGTCTGATCATTTCGGCCTTTGCGCCAGTGATGGATGTGCGTCGGACCGTCACGCCGGATCTGAAGCCGGGTGATTCCGTCCTGCTGCTGGTGGATCTGGGGATGGGGCAGAACAGGCTGGGTGGCAGTGCACTGGCGCAGGTCTTTGGTCAGATCGGCGATGTTGCGCCGGACCTGGATGATCCCGAGGTCTTCAAACGCTTTTTTGCGGCGATGCAGGATCTCGTGCGACGCGGACTGCTGCTGGCGTGTCATGATCGCAGCGATGGAGGCGTCTTCGTGACAATTGCGGAGATGGCGATCGCAGGACGCCGGGGTGTCACGATTGATCTGACGTCGGACGGGGCTCAAGCTGTGTTGGCGGAACTGTTCGCAGAAGAACTGGGCGCGGTCTTGCAAGTCCGTGAGGACGCGATGCCGGAGGTGCAGGGGATGCTGCACGACGCTGGCCTCGCAGGACTCACGCGCGTCATCGCGCGGTGCGAGCCGACGCGAACGCTGACAATTCGTGCGGGCGGAGCGGCCGTTTACGCTGAGTCGATTGCGACCCTGGCGGGTCTGTGGTCGGAACTGACGTACACGATGCAAAGGTTGCGGGACAATCCCGATTGCGCTGAACAGGAGTTCAGTGGCGTGAAGGACGAGCGGGATCCGGGGTTGACGTTTGCAGTCAGTTTCGACGTGAAAGAACCTGACCTCACGATTGTCGAGCGCCCGCGCGTGGCGATTCTGCGGGAGCAGGGGGTGAACGGTCAGGTGGAAATGGCGGCGGCTTTCCACGCGGCGGGGTTTACGAGCGTGGATGTGCACATGACCGACCTGTTGCAAGGGCGCGTTCGACTGGATGCCTTCGCCGGGCTCGTGGCCTGCGGTGGTTTTTCCTACGGTGACGTGCTCGGGGCCGGCGCAGGCTGGGCCATGTCCATTCTGGGTAATGCCGCCATGCGCACAATGTTTGCGCAGTTCTTCGCGAAGCCGCATACCTTTTCACTGGGAGTTTGCAATGGCTGCCAGATGATGGCGCAGTTGCAACCGATTATTCCTGGGGCGGACCATTGGCCACGCTTCCAGAAGAATGTTTCGGAACAGTTTGAAGCGCGTCTGGCCACGGTGGAAGTCCTCGACTCGCCGTCGGTCCTGTTGCGGGGCATGGCAGGCGCGCGCCTGCCGGTGCCCGTGGCGCATGGTGAGGGGCGTGCTGCGTTTGCCAGTCCAGAGCTAGCGGAGCGGGTATGGGGAACGCAGACGGCGGCGATTCGCTTTGTCGACAATTTCGGCCAGGCGACGGAGCGCTATCCCTTCAATCCCAACGGCTCGGCAGGCGGCCTCGCGGGGCTGACGACGCAGGACGGGCGCGTGACCATCATGATGCCGCACCCGGAGCGCGCCTTTCGCGCATGCCAGCTGTCGTACCGTCCGCCGGAGATGTTCAGGGGCGAGGCAGGCCCGTGGTTGCGGATGTTCCAGAACGCGTACGCGTTCGTGAAGTGACGGGTTGCGACGCTGAGGGGGCGTCCGCCGTTTGCGCGACAGCTTTCTGGGGTTTCGTAAACATGATCCGTGGGTATCCGCCTGCCACCAACGTTTCGCTCAGCGTCTTCATTTCCGCCGGCGAACTGTCTAAGGGAACTGAGACGTAGATGGCGGTGCGCCGGGTGGCTCCCTGATTTTTCAATTCGGCCGGCAGGCGGCTGAGCGTCACGGGCTTGGATTCGACAGATACGACACCTGTCGGGGAGATGGCCACATCAATGGCCGATCGAGGCGTCGTGGCGCATCCGGAGATCAGAAAGAACGCGCCAGCGGCGATGAATGTCGGAAGTACCAGCACGCTCTGTCTGCCAGTCCGCTTGCACGTGGTCATGAGTGATCCCCGCGGTTATTCAGATGGTTCCGCACATAGTCGTCCACGCCCGCTTCAACGGAAGCAAAGGCATCTCGATATCCGGCGGCGCGCAGTTTTCGCATGTCTGCTTGGGTGTGATACTGATACTTGTCGCGAATGGCAACAGGAATGTCGATCATCTCAATCTGCGGTGCGCGATCCATGGCGGCGAAAATGGCCTGTCCCAGATCGAGCCACGTGCGGGCCTGGCCGGTGCCGCAGTTGTAGAGCCCCGACACCTCGGGATGATCGTGAAAAAAGAGTGTCACGCGCACGGCGTCGTGGACGTACACGAAGTCGCGCTCCTGCTCGCCATCGGCATAGCGGGGATTGTGGGACTTGAAAAGGCGCAGCGCGCCGGCGCTGAGGATTTGCGCATGGGCTTTGTTGATGAGCGAGCGCATGTCCTCCTTGTGGTCTTCGCCCGGTCCGTACACGTTGAAGTATTTGATCCCGGCGATGCCTTGGAGATGGCCGTTTGCGAGGGCCCAACGGTCAAAGTTCTGTTTGGACCAGCCGTACAGATTGAGGGGTTGCAGTCGGGGTGTCAGGGCGTCGTCATCGGCATATCCGAACGTGCCATCGCCATAGGTGGCGGCGCTGGAGGCGTAGACGAAGCGGACGCCGTGGGCCAGGCACCAGGTACAGAGCTCCTGGGTGTAGGCTAGGTTGTTGTCGTTCAGGTACGCGGCATCCGTGACCATGGTGGAGCTGCACGCACCAAGGTGGAATACCGTGGCGGGTGGGGCGATGTCGCCGGCGTGCAAGCGGGCGCGAAACGCGTCCTTGGCGATGCAGGCGCGGAAGTGCAGGGGCTTGAGGTTGCGCTGTTTGGCCGGATGGTTGGTGTGGTCGACGATCAGAATGTCGTCGTGACCGCGCGCATTGAGCGCTGCCACCAGGTTCGATCCGATGAAGCCGGCGCCACCGGTGACAATATAACGGGGAGTCGGCATTACTGTGGCTCCGTGGACGGTGGCCGGGCACGCGGAACGCCGGGTGGCGGCGGTTCGGCGGCATGGGGGCCTGCGATTCTGGCGATGATGTTGGTGGTCGAGAGCCCGGCCACGAACTCCGCCAGGACCACTTTACCGCCATGTGCCTCCACAACATCGCGTCCGCTCACATAATGTGCCCAGTCTTTGCCCTTCACGAGGACGTCGGGAAGGATGGCGGTGATCAGTTTGATGGGTTCGTCTTCATCGAAGATCACCACAAAGTCCACGGCTTCCAAGGCCGCCAGCATGCCGGCGCGCTCGTGTTCGGGGACGATGGGGCGGTGCGGTCCCTTGTTGCGCTGTACGGAGCGATCTGAATTGATGCCGACCACGAGTGCATCGCCCTGCTGCCGTGCAAATGCGAGGTACTGGGCGTGCCCAGCGTGCAGGATGTCAAAACACCCGTTGGTGAAGACCAGTTTTTGTCCTGACTGCCGCATGAGCTGGCGTGCGGCGCACATGGCGTCGCGGTTCAGGACTTTGGTGGCCGCATCACGTAGGGTGCGCATGAAAACTCCGTGTTGTTAGTGCTTGAAGGACCGCTGGCCGGTGAAGACCATGGCCGCATTCGCTTCATTGCAGGCCTCGATGACTTCAAAATCGCGCAGCGATCCGCCGGGTTGGATGACGGCGCGGACGCCTTCACGCAAGCCGATGTCAATACCGTCCCGGAAGGGGAAGAAAGCATCCGAGACCATGCAGCTGCCCTGCAGCCCGCCTTTCAGTCTGGCGACTTCCTGATCAATTTCCTGTCGGGCATCGGCCAGCTTAAGGTCGTTGTAGGGCACGTGATGTGTTTCCCAGCAAAGGCGGTCCGCCAGTTTGCGATAGGCTTTGTCGCGGGCGATTTCCGCAACACCCACGCGATCCTGCTCACCAGTGCCGATGCCGATGGTGGCACCGTCCTTGACATAGAGAACGGAATTACTGGTCACGCCGGCTTCAACCAGCCAGCCGAAGAGCATATCGTCGTACTCGGCGTCGGTGGGTTCCCGCGCCACGGCATAGGTGCGGCCATCGTGGACAACCTGAGCCGGGAGCAATTGGGCCCGGCTTCGCGCCTCAGGCGAAAAGGACCACTGGGCGACCAGTCCGCCATCCATCAGAGACTTGAAGTCCACGACGCGCGTGGCGGCGTAGTCGGCGAGTTGGCGCATGCGTGGAATCTGCATGACGCGCAGATTCTTCTTCTTCGCAAAAATGTCCATTACACCCGCGGCAAAATCCGGGGCCGCGACGACTTCGGCGTACTGTTCAGCAATCTGCAGCGCGGTTTCGCGATCGACTTCGCCGTTCAACACGATGGCGCCACCGAAGGCCGCCACACGATCGGCCAGATTTGCGCGGGTGTAGGCCTCCGCGAGTGTGCGGCCTTTCGCCACGCCGGAGGGGTTGTTGTGCTTCATGATGGCCACGCAGGGCGTGTCCGTGAGATAGCGCAGGATGTTCAGGGCATTGTCGACATCGGTTAAGTTGGTCTTACCGGGATGTTTGCCGAACTGAAGGAGCTCGGCATCGGAGATCAGGTGGCGACCTGGCTGGATGGAGGACGCACCGGCGAGCTGCAGGTTGCCGTTGATCAGGCGATAGAGGGCGGCTTCCTGGCCGGGGTTCTCGCCGTAGCGCAGGCCCTTGGCGACACCATCGATGACCCAGGTGGCCTTTTCATAGACCAAGGTCTGGCGGGTTGTGCCGTCCACAAAGCTGATCTCGAGGCGCGGAGGAAACGAGTCGTCCATGACGGTACGGTAGGCGGTTTTCAGATCAACTGGCATGTGCGGACTCCCGTCAGATTGTTTGGGGCGGATGACGCTACGCGACACGCAAAAGCCTGGCTGTTGCGGGAGTTAAGCATAGCAAGGCGAGCGGGGGTGGCAATGCTTTCATGCGTGTTGGAAGGCGGGCGGGGCATTCAATTGCCGTGACGGGGCCAGTATGCACTGCTAGCATACCCGGCATGGCGCCCAAGAAGTCAAACCCTTCTGGAAAAGTGGCCCCGCAACCGGCGCGGTCCGCGGATCAGGCGCTTGAGGTCTTGATTCAGCAGGCCAAGCGCCAGCTCGAGCAGATGATCGATTTGAATCCGGAGTCGATGGTGCTCGTGAACGCGGTTGGATGTGTGCTGCGCACCAACCGCGCGTTTGTGGATCTGCTGGGCGCCGAGGGGTATGAGGGCGTCCTGGGGGAAACCCTCAGCACGCTGTTTCCCACGGAGGACCCGCAGTTCTTCAAGGATCTACTGTTGGCCCACGGGAGAACGGAAACGCGCGAAGTGACGATTGTGCAAGCGGGGAGCCTGCAGCGTGTGGTGCGATTCACGGCGGTGCCCGGTGCACAGGACTCGGGCACGCTGATTGTGATCGCGCGGGACACCACGCTTGAAAAGTCAGAAGCCGAGCTGATTCAGAAATCGTACAAGGTTGAAGCGGTGCGCGCATTGATGGGCGCGCTCATGCACCATCTCAATCAACCGTTGACGGTGCTCATGGTGCGGGCGAACTTGATGCAGCAGGCAATCGAACAGAGGCGGCTGGACCCGGAAGAGTTAAAGGCAACGTGCAAGGACATCATGGATCTGACCATGCGGATGGCCAACGTCCTGAAGCGGGTCGAAGAGTCGAATGACTATCAGACCCAGACCTACATCAAAGGGATGAATATCCTCAAGATCGACGAAGACTGACCGCCGTGCGGGGACGCGCATCAATTGCGTCCGACGCATGGCGTGGGTGGCTCAGTCGTTCGCGTCATCGTTGTCCCGATTCAGATCTGTTTGGACCCTGCGTCCCAGGCGGGTGTGATAGCCGCAGCTGAGACAGAGGACGGAATCGGGTTCCATTTCCGCGCCGCACTCCGGGCAGGCATCTTCATCGCCGGCGTCCGCGGACTCGATTTCCTCGTCTTCATCCTCGGGATCGTCGTCGTCGGGATCATCAGATTTGACGCGTGGCTTCCCTGGCACGCGAATATCCGCGCCACATCCCGGGCATTCGACGGTTGCGCCGGCGACGTCTTCCGGTGCCTCGAGTTCCTGATCGCATTTCGGACAAGCGAATGTGATGTCTGCCATATCCGTGTTCCCCCCCGATGCATTGATCGACAGGCAATCCGGAGGCGGTGGTTTGCCCGCGAATGCCCAGTCCCGGCCGGTCCACAAGGCCAGCCCATTGGCGTCAGATACTACGCGGGACGGATAAATTCAAACGTAAATACTGTGTTACCGCCTCACAAAAAATAAAGCAAGCCTGCCGCGAGGAATATCAGGCCGCTGCCGATCAGTCCGATTAGCGCGAGAACGCCCGTGATTTTGAAGTAAAGGCGCAGTTTGTCCATGGCCATGACCATGGACGACTCATCACCCCGCACATAGGCTGTGTCGAGGAAGTTGGCGGATTTAACGAGGAGTACGCCCATCCAGATGGGGAGCCATGCAATCAGGATGCCCACAATCGACAGCGCGCAAAAGGCGCCGCCGATGATATTGAGAATGCCCGTCAAACGAATCCATTGACGGCCGCGATAGAGGGGCTCGAGCAAGGCGACACCGCGACTGGCCAAGGGAATGGCGATGGGTGCGGGTGTCGAAGTTGTCCCGGTAAGCGAGGTGGCGACGGCCGTGACTGGATCGTTGGACGGCGCCGCCGCCCGGGGGGAGGCCGGCTCTGGCGTGGCTTCCTCGCCTTCGGTGCCGCGCAGGGTGAGCTTCTTGCGGGGAGTCGCGGATTCCATTTTGCGGCCGCTGATCTGCCCGTAGGGAACCCACGTGGGCATGCCTTCGCGCCAGACGGGGGTTTCTGGTGTTATATGGCCTCTGCGCAGGCGATCATGAAATTCATGATCTTCAAGCGGTCCGTTCTGCACACCGCCACTTGCATAGTACCATTGCATGTTACGCTCTCTGCGGTGCCTTTGTAAGGATGCTACACGAGGGGCTGGGTGGGTGAAAGTGCAATTCCAGAGGTGCGGTGAAGGGCGGCACGCTTGCGTTGCAGGCGGTGGCCTATCAGGCCCGGCGTGTCAGGGCGTCCCTGGCGGCCTGTACCGTATTGTGCAGTAGCATGGTGATCGTCATGGGGCCAACGCCGCCGGGAACGGGTGTAATTAGCGATGCTCGGCTCAGAACCCCATCAAAATCCACGTCACCGACGAGCCGATAGCCGGAGGTCCGGGCAGCGTCCACCACGCGATTCACGCCCACATCGATGATCACCGCACCTTCCTTAATCATGTCGGCGGTAACCGTGTTTGGCCGTCCCGTGGCCACGATCAGGATATCCGCCTGCCGGGTGAAGTGGGCCAAGTCCATTGTCGCCGAATGGCAGAGGGTCACGGTGGCGTTGGCGGTTGGCGATTTCTGGCAAAGCATGTTGGCCACCGGTTTGCCCACAATGTTGCTGCGTCCAATCACAACCACATGCTGACCGACGGTGTTCACCCCGCTCCGCGCAAGCAGTTGCACGATGCCGTGCGGCGTGCAGGGGAGAAAGGTTTTGCGACCCAACATCATCAGGCCGACGCTTGAGGGATGAAACCCGTCCACATCCTTCTCTGGCGCGATGGCGAGCAGAATGCGTCCTTCATCCATCTGTGGGGGTAAGGGCAGTTGCAGGAGGATGCCATGTATGCGCGAATCGGCATTGAGGCGGGCGATCAGCGCCAGCAATGCGTCTTCCGTCGTGTCGGCGGGAAGGCGGTTATCGCTGGAATAGATGCCGATCTCGGCGCAGGCCCTTTCCTTGGCGGTGACGTAGGAGCGGGACGCCGGATCGTCGCCGACGAGAATCACGCCCAACCCGGGCGGCATGCCGGCTGCCTTGAGGCGGGCCGCCTCCTGGCGCAGTTCGGTGCGCAATTCCGCAGCGATCTTCTTTCCGTCGATGATTTTTGCCGTCATAGGGATTTCCGTTCGCTTGGGGTGCGCCGAGGCATGCGACGGCGCGCCGCCATTAAAACATACCGGTCACATGTCCGGTCGCGGTATTCACGTCGATATTGCGGAAGGCGGGATTCGATCCGGTACCGGGCATCAGTTTGATGTCACCGGCGACAGGACAGATGAATCCGGCGCCCTTGTATGAGAGGAAGTCGCGAATGGGCAGCGTCCATCCGCGGGGCCGTCCCTTCAGCGTGGGATCGTGCGAGATGCTCAGATGGGATTTCACCATGCAGGTCCCCATGGTGGCGGCGCCGGGATCCGCTTCCAGGCGCTCGGCCTTGGCCAATGCTTCGGGTGTATAGGAAACACCGTCCGCGCCATAGACCTCGCGCGCAATCAAGGCGATGCGCTCGCGCAGCGGCATCGTGAGGTCATAGAGGAAGCGAAAATTGTTGGGTGCGCTGCAAGCGGTCACCACGGCTTCGGCCAATTCGCGGGCACCCTCGCCGCCATGCCGCCAGTGGTCGGACAGCGCGCACAAGGCGCCGTGCTGCTCGGCGATGCGGCGGATGCAAGCGACCTCGGCCGCCGAGTCGGTGTGGAACTTGTTGATGCAGACCACGGGGCGTACGCCGCTCTTGATCACGGTCTCAATGTGGGCGACGAGGTTCTGGCAACCGGCCTCGACAAGCGCCAGGTTTTCCTGCGTATAGGCCGCATCGAGGGCAACGCCCGCTTTCACGGCCGGACCGCCGCCGTGCATTTTCAAGGCGCGCACGGTGGCCACGATCACCACCGCGCTGGGGCGCAGGCCCGAGAAGCGGCATTTGAGATTCCAGAACTTTTCGAATCCGATATCCGCGGCGAAGCCGCTTTCGGTGACGAGGTATTCGCTGAGGCGCGTGCCGATGCGATCCGCAATGATGGAGCTCTGGCCAATGGCGATATTGGCAAAGGGGCCGGCGTGCACGAGGACGGGCTGGCCTTCAAGCGTCTGGATCAGGTTGGGGTTGATGGTTTCCACCATCCAGGCGGTCATGGCGCCAGCGACTTCCAGGTCCGCGGTGGTGATGTCGCGTCCATCCCGGCTGGACGCCACGACCATGCGGCCGATGCGGGCGCGCATGTCCTTGAGGTCAGTCGTGACGGCAAGGATCGCCATGAGTTCACTGGAGACGGAGATCTGAAAACCGGAAGGCATTTCAAAGCCATCCATCTTGTCGCCTTGGCCGATGGTGATCTTGCGCAGAGCCTGGGCGCAAAAGTCGATGGCCCACTTGATGTGCACGCGCGCGGGATCGATGTCCAGGCGGCGCAGTTTGCGTTTTGCCAGCTGCGCATCGTCGTAATTGTGTTCGTGCTGCATACGCGCGGTGAGTGCGACCATGCAGAGATTGTGGGCGTTCGTGATGGCATCGATATCGCCGGTGAGTCGGATCGAGAAAGGGGTCATGGGGACACACTGGGAGAGGCCGCCCCCGGCGGCGGAGCCCTTGACGTTGAAAGTGGGCCCGGCGCTGGGTTGGCGGATGGCGCCGATCACGCGGTGGCCGAGTTTGCCGAGCCCCTGAACGAGGCCGAGTGTGGTGGTGGTTTTGCCTTCCCCGAGGGGGGTGGGGGTGATGGCGGTGACATCGACATATTTGCCCTGCGGCAGATCCTGGATGCGGGCCATGGTGCGTGCGAAATCGACGCGACCGAGGTTCCGCCCATGTGGGATGAATTCGTCGTCGTGCAGGCCCATGTCGCGGGCCAGCTGCGCGATGGGTTTCATGTGGGCTTCCGCCGCCTCGGCGATTTGCCAGTCTTTGAGAACGGTTGGGTCAAGTTTCATGGTACACGCTCCGTCAGTCCGCGCGGCGGGTTATATAAATAGGGAAATCGCTGGGCGGCGTCAATGCGGAGGGGGATCAATACTTAAAGGCGCTGCCACCGATGTATTCGCGCAGGATGGAGGTGCGAGGCACGGCGCGGTCGTCCACGGCGACAAAGTTGATCAGAAACTCTGAAAGCCGGCGGGCTTCCGCGTATTCGATGTCCATGGGTTTGATCTGCGCCAGCAGTGGTTCAACCTTGGGTTTGAGCACGGCCAGCTCGTAGTCCAGAGCGGAATTGAATGTGGCGTTCGCTTCCCGCTGAAACGGAAAGATCCAGCGTTTTTCGCCGCGGCGGACCGATGCCCATATGCGCAGTGTGTTCAAGGCCGAGTGGCCGCGGTAGCGGTGATCGCGCACCATGCGTCGCATCAGGCGATTGTCCGTGGTCGAAATGCGGTTGTGCCGGTCGGTATTCAGTTGCGTCAGCGCACTGACGTAAATCTTGAATTTCCGATCGGCAGGAACCAGTTCGGTCAGGCGCGGATTGAGGCCATGGATACCCTCGACAATTAACATCTGGTCCTGGGCGAGCTTCAGTTTGCGTCCGCGAAACTCCCGGCGCTTCGCCTGGAAGTTGAAGCTGGGCGCATCGATTTCATGGCCTTCGACGAGGTGGGCAAGGTTCTCGTTGAACAGTTTCAGATCGACGGCCTCGATGTGTTCGTAGTCGTATTCGCCGTTTTCTTGGCGGGGATTGTGCTCCGGTTCGACGAAGTAGTCGTCCGTGGCGAGGGTGACGGGGCGCAGGCCGTGGACGGTGAGGTGTGTGGTCAGGCGCTTGGCGAAGGTCGTTTTGCCGGCGGAGGAGGGCCCGGCGATCAGGATGAGCTTGATGCGGTCCCGGTGGGCCACGATCTGTTCGGCAATGCGGCCCATTTTTTGTTCATGGAGGGCTTCCGCGGTGCGCATGAAGTTTTCCATTTCGCCTGTCGCGACAATTTCATTGAGCCGACCGACCGTGCTGACCCCTAGAATGCGCCCCCACTCCTTGTGTTCCTGGTAAATGCGGAAGAGGTGTTCATGGCCTTCAAGGGGCAGGAACTTCTCGGGTTGTTCGCGATCCGGGAGATTCAGGACAAACCCATGCTCGTAGGGCACGATGTCAAACTGGTCGAGGACGCCGGTGCGGTCTGCCAGCGGGCCGTGGGACAAGTCGGAAAAATTCTCGCACACGTGCAGGACCACGTGAGGCGGGTTGCGATACTGCAGCAGCTTGAGCTTGTCCTGTTCACCGGCGATCTCGAATTGGCGCACGGCGTCCTCATAGGCGACATTGCGACGTTCGATGGGCAGGTTGCGGCGCACCAGATCCCGCATGTGGGCGGTGAGACGTCCGAGTTCGGCGGCGTTGAGGCCATCGTGGGCATTGGCGCGAAAGCTCCAGAACAAGCCCATGCCTACGGAATGCTGCACGGTGAAGTCCGCCGCGGGAAAGAGTTCGCGCAGTGACTTGGCCACGAGAAAGGAGAGTGACTGGCGGTACACGCGCCAGCCGTGGGCATCGGCGCGGGTCAGGAAGCGAATCGAGGCGTTGGTCGTGAGCGGATATGACAATGAGGCCACATCGTTGCTGACCATGGCGGCCACGTAGGGCAGGCCGGCCTTGCGTTCGTCGGCGCCTGGCAAGGTGCCAACGGGCGTGCCCACAGGTTTTTCGACGGCGGTGCCGTCAGGCATGCACAGGACGATTGAATGCATGTGGTGCAGCGTATCAAAAAGAAGGCGCCCCGCCAGTGGCGAGTTTGCCGTGACGCGGTTACGGCGCGCGATTTGGGTTTTCGTAGTGGGTTGGCTGCGATATGATCGGACTATGCAAGCGAGTGAACTGGCAACGTTGTTGGACCGGACGCTGAACGTCGCGGATTTTCAGGATGCATCGCACAACGGGTTGCAGGTGGCCTGTGTGGGCAAGGTGCGCCGGGTGGCGTGCGGGGTGGATGCGTCCATGGCATTCTTTGCGGACGCCGCCCGTGCGGGGGCGAACTTCCTGATCTGCCATCATGGGATCAGTTGGGGAGATTCGTTGAAGCGGATCACGGGCCTCAATCATCAGCGCATTGAATTTCTGCTGCGGAACGACATGGCGCTCTACGCGTGCCATTTGCCGCTCGATGCGCATCCACAATTGGGCAACAACGCGCAGATTTGCAAGGCGCTGGGGCTGTTGCAGTTGAAGCCCTTCGGTCTGTATCACGGCCAGAACATTGGTTTCTCGGGAAGTCTGCCGCGCGCGATGCCATATGCCGCGTTCCGGAAGCGGGTCATCAAGGCCATCGGCCCGCATGTGCGTGACATGGCGTTTGGCGCCAAGACTGTGCGCCGGGTGGCGGTGG